>JBFFNJ010000065.1:0-10098 GCA_041563215.1 Candidatus Deferrimicrobia bacterium
CAGCCCTATCTTCGCAAGGTAGAAAGAAGTAACCGGGATCTCGAAGATCACCCCGAAGATCAAAAACAGCCGTATAACAATGGAAACAGAGCTCTTTATTGTCGGCATCGGCTTGATAAGCTCCTTTCCAAAAGACATAAGGAAGGGAAAAAGAACGGGGAGAATGATAAAGTAGCAAAATAGTATTCCCAGAAAGAGGGCCAGGACGGCCATGGAAACAAACTGAAGCGTGGCTTTTTTCTCCCTGCTGTAGAGGCCGGGGACAACGAACATCCAAATCTGGTAGAAGACATAGGGGCTGGCAACGACGAAGCCGCTCAAAATTGAAATTTTTATGTAAGCGATAAACGCCTCGGTGAGATTGACGAAAACGAGTGTCGACCCTTCGGGTATCGAGGAGAGAAGGGGTTTCAGCAGCACTTCGAGTATCTTTTCTGCAAAGATGTAAGATATGATTGCCAGTCCGAAAACGGCGACGAGGGCTTTTATCAGTCTCTTGCGAAGCTCTTCAAGGTGTTCGGTGATCGGTAATTTTTCATCCTTCATCAGGGGAGCTGGACTCCTTCCCTAATCCATCGGCCTTTTCATCATCCTCTTCCTTGTAATCCAGTGTTTTCTCCAGGTCTCCTGCTTCCTTTTTTACTTCTCTGTGAATGTCATTGCCCAATTCCTTCAATTTATCCATCTCTTCCTTCAGCTCAGATTTCAGCTCTTCCTCCTCGACAACATCCTCGAAGCTTTTCTTTACTTCGTCAGCTGCTTTTTTGAATTCTGCAAACCCTTTGCCCAGGCTTCTTGCGAGGTCAGGCAATTTCTTGGGCCCGAAAAAAATGAGGGCAATCAGAAGAATCAGGAGGATTTCTTGAAACCCGATACCAAACATCTCTCCCCCGAAATTTAAGGTGCACCTGTAATTATAAATCCAAACTGCCGGAATTTGCGAATATATTTTCCCCGGATTCAAGGGAAAAAGGGCATCGGCGGGACATGGCGGTTCATTCTGGGATGGAAAAACGCCGGGAGTCTGCAGTTCCGGGAAAAACTTTTCCCCCATGTTTTTTTCTCTCTTGAGATGCAATCTCTGCCTGATGTGGGGTAAAATACTATTTTTAACGGGCATACACAGGAGGAGGGTAAGATGCGCGCATACCTGGGGATAGACGCGGGAACGGCCTATCTCAAATCGTCACTGCTCATCCCGACAGATACACATTTTCCACCCGGTTTTGTACCTCCCCACACGGGGCACCTTGATGTTTCTCGCGGCAGAATTTACTTCCTGGAATGTGTCAGGTTTTTCGGCGAGCCCCTGAAGACCGTCGAGGACCATTTGCGAACCTGCTTCGATATTCTGGACAAAGCCGGCTGTCAGGTGATCCTCTGTTCAACGGGGAGATTGGGAAAAACTGTTGCCAAGCATTTCGGTGGCTACTATGAAAACGAATTTGGTTCCATAGCAAGCGCCGTGTCGGAATGCTTCCCTGGAGCCAATGCCGTTTTTGAAATAGGTGCCGAAACCTCTAAATTCATAAGCCTCAAGAGGGAAAAGGAAGGACAGCTCATCATAGACGAGTACGGAACGAATGGAGAATGTGCAGCGGGAACGGGCTCTTTCATAGATCAGCAGGCGTCGAGGATGAAGGTCGATGTGGAAACAATCGGTGAAAATGTAAGGGACGTAAAGCATGCGGCCCGGATAGCGGGAAGATGCTCTGTTTTTGCAAAAACAGACATGATTCACGCCCAGCAAAAGGGAGCCACTCCCGAGCAGATACTGAAAGGGCTGATGATCGCTGTGGCAAGAAACTTCAAGAGTAATGTGTTCCGGGGAAGAAAACTGGTCCCCCCGGTGCTCTTTCTCGGTGGTGTGGCGGGAAACAGAGGCGTATTTGACGCCCTGGTGGAGACGTTCCAGTTGAAGGATGGGGATGTCATCCGTCCCCCCTACTACCGGCACTATTCTTCTGCGGGCGTTGCGATGCTCGTGTCGGGAAGGTGCAAGGAGGAGGAAGAGCCGGCTCTCAGGGAGAAAACAATAAATTTGGCAGTTCAGCAAAGGAGCACGCAATCCCAGCCTCCTCTGGTCCGGGACAATGTCGTCTTTCTGAGGAATGACGAAAACAGGACTGCTCGTGAAATGGCTGCCATCCAGGGGAGGGATGTCTTTATCGGCATAGACGTGGGCTCGGTGAGCACGAACTTTGCCGTGGTCGACAGCGATGGGAAAGTTATCGAGGAGGTGTATGTCGGCACCGATGGCAGACCTGTTTCTGTAGTTTCGAAAAACATGAAGGAATTGGGCAGCAAGCTACAGGGGAAGGTCGATGTTCGCGGGATTGCTACCACAGGTTCGGGAAGGGAGTTGATAGGAGAACTCGTGGGGGCCGATGTGATCATCGATGAGATCACCGCCCACAAGACGGGCGCATCATTCGTTTCCATGCAATCCTTCGGAAACAGGGTGGATACTATTTTCGAAATCGGCGGCCAGGATTCGAAATTCATATCCATACGGGACGGTGTTGTCGTCGATTTCGCCATGAACGATGCCTGTGCGGCTGGCACGGGCTCGTTCCTCGAGGAGCAGGCGGCAAAAATAGGGGTGAAAATCAAGGGCGAATTTGCCGAACTCGCCTTTTCCTCTAAAAATCCCCTCCGGCTCGGAGAGCGGTGCACGGTATTCATGGAGCAGGACGTGAGCAGCTTCATGAAGAAGGGGGCGGTGAAGGAAGACATCGTTGCAGGACTCGCCTACGCGGTTGTCATCAATTACCTGAACAGAGTCGTGAGAGGAAGGCCCCTGGGAGAAAGGATATTTTTCCAGGGGGGGACGGCTTACAACGACTCTGTTGCCGCTGCATTTTCCATAATACTGGGGAAGCAGATAATAGTCCCTCCCCATAACGGGGTCATGGGAGCGATTGGAGCCGCCCTCGTGGCGAAGGAGAAGTTCGACAAGATGGGCGAGGCAACCAAGTTTCGAGGATTTGACCTGGATGGCTTGAGGCTCGACCGCAGAGAGTTCCTCTGCAAGGGATGCTCAAACGAATGCGAGGTAAAGGAGATCATCATAGAAGGGGAAAAGACCTACTGGGGAGATAAGTGCTCCGAGCGTTTCAGAAAGCCGCCGAAGGTACCGGTCAGGCCGATAGCGGAAGACCTGGTGTCCTGCAAGGTTTCCCTCTTGAACGGTTACCTCGATGAGGGTGGCGGAAGAGGGAAATATCTGGCCGCTGTGCCGAGGTCCCTCTACTTTTACGAGAGATTTCCCTTCTGGTATGGATTTTTCAAACACCTCGACGTTTCTCTCAGAGCCACGCCAAATACCTCGAGAAGGATCGCAGAAAGGGGCTTCGACGTCTCTCTCTCAGAACCCTGTTTTCCCGTTAAAGCTGCCCTGGGTCATGTGTCCTTCATGTTGGAGGAGATGGATGACGCGGACTTCTTTTTCCTTCCAAACGTGATAAACGCCGAGTACAGGGAGAAAACGACGGAAACCCATTACTGCCCGTGGGGCCAAACGCTGCCCTTTGTGGTTTCAGCGAACCCCGAGCTTGCTAAATATATGAATTCAAAGGTCCTATCCCCAACGGTATATTTCCGGGACGGAAAAAAGTTCGTGACGAATGACCTGTACAGCTCTTTCAGAAAATTCGGGTGGAAAAAGTCAGCCATACGGGATGCCATACAGTCGGGGTACGAGAGTTATGACGAGTTCCTGGAGAAGATCAGAAAGGCAGGTGAAAAGGCGCTGAGAGAGATCGAGGCAAATGGGGGCAAGGCCATATTGCTGCTGGGAAGGCCCTACAATATCTACGACAGGGAGATGAACCTCAATATCCCCGCAAAGATCAGGGAGCACTACGGGCTGGATGTCGTCCCCTATGAGTTTATCCCCCATCTGGATGACATCGACATACACGACCTGAACTGGAATATGTTCTGGAACCTGGGAGGCAAGCTGATCAAGGCTGCCAGGTGGGCAAAGGAGAGGGAAAACATGAGCGTCATCTACATAACCAACTTCAACTGCGGGCCCGATTCTTTCATCCGCCATTACATTGAGCAGGCTTCAGGCAGGCCCTTCCTGATACTTCAGTTTGATGGGCACGGAAATGACGCCGGGTACATGACCCGAATAGAGGCTCACCTTGATAGCAGAGGTGTGATGAGGTGGTGGAGAGATGGTGAAGCAGAGAGGACTTGAGAATCGCAAAATTTTCATTCATCCCATGACCTACACCGGAGCCAGGGCCATGGCTGCGGTCCTGCAGTCTCTGGACCTGGACGGCAGGGTCATCGGGCCTTCCGATGAGAAAACGGAGGAACTGGGAGCGATGCACGCTACCGGCGAGGAGTGTTATCCCCTGAAGATCACGGCGGGAGACATATTGAGACTCTTTCTCGTTGACGGGCATAAACCCGAGGAGACGGCCATTCTGTTTCCCACATCGAACGGCCCCTGCAGGTTTGGACAGTATGCCCCATTCATGCAGAAAATACTCGCTGAAAATGACCTCGGAGATGTGCAAATTATCTCGCCCACGTGCGAGGACGGATACGGCAGCTTTGAAAAATATGTCGGCAGGATCATGAAGCCTGCCTGGCTCGGAATCGTGGCTGCCGACATCCTGAGGAAACTGCTGCTGATTTACAGGCCTTACGAGATCAACGAGGGAGATGCGGACAGGCTCTTTGAGAAATCTCTCGACGCTATCTGCGGGACGATAAGAACCCACGGGAAGCGGCCGGATAAGTGCCTCAGCTATCTCAAGGTGGCTTTTGGGAAAATAAGGGATGACTTCGACCGCATGCCCGCGAAGCGGGAAAGGAGACCTCTCATCGGTGTCGTTGGTGAGATTTTCTGCAGGCTGAACAGGTACAGTAACTTGGATATCATAAGGAAAGTCGAAGCACTGGGAGGGGAAGTCTGGCAGAGCGACGTGGCCGAGTGGATATGGTACACGGACAGGGAGAACGAGAGGGTCCTCAAAAGGCTCGGAAAGGTTTTTTCAAAGGACATGGCTGGGGCCAAACTGAAGTATTTCTACCAGAAAAAGACGGAGCATGCCCTCTACTCGGTCTTCAAGGAGACCTTCATCGGGAGGGAGGAGCCCGGTGATGTGATGGATATATTAAGGCTCGCAAATCCCTACCTCTCCCAGGGAGGGGCGCTGGGAGAGATGATTCTCAGCGTCGGGAAAGCGGTTTACTATAACCAAAAAGGGGCAAAGGGCGTTATCGACATAAGTCCATTCTCGTGTATGAACGGAATCGTATCCGAGTCGATCTACTACAAGCTCTCAGGGGACCTCGGGGGGATGCCGATTAAAATTTTCTATTTTGACGAAACCCACCGGGATATTGAGTATGACCTCGAGATATTCATGGACATCGCCGGAGATTTCAGAGGCGGCGAAAGGGTGGTTCCGGCGGGCAGGGTCTCCTGAAATGAAGATTGCCGTCATATCTGACGTTCATTCCAACCTCGAAGCCCTTACGGCTGTGGTGGAGGACGCTAAGAAAAGAGGCATTGACCAGATCTGGTGTCTGGGCGATGTCGTCGGTTACAATGCCGATCCGGACGGGTGCTGTGAAATCGTACAGGATAGGTGCAGCATAGCGATCATGGGAAACCACGACAGCGCCGTTGTCGGTAATACCGAGCCCTCCCACTTCAACAGGGTGGCGAAAGAGGCGGTGATGTGGTCGAGGAAAGTACTGAAACGCTCCAACATGGATTTTCTCAAGAAGTTAAGGAGCGCCGTTGTTTTTGACGATTCCGTTCTCATCGTCCACGGAGCGCCTTCGGATCCCGACAGGTATATCCTTTCGGAAGAGGCGGCTAAAAGTGAGTTGTTGTACATGATCCGTAGTCTCAAGAAGAAGGTGTGTTTTTTCGGGCACACCCATTTCCCCTTGGCATATGAGATAGGTCCCGACGGAAAATTTTCCTCGTATAGAGGAGAGGGATCCATAACGCTGGAGAAGAACTCGAGTTACCTGATAAATCCCGGCTCGACGGGACAGCCAAGGGACGGCGATGTCAGGGCGTCATACGTCATATTCGATCGGGATGAAATGGTGGTGACCTGGGTCAGGGCTCCCTACGATATTAAATCCTGCCAGGAAAAGATAGTGACCGCCGGTTTGCCGTCTTTCCTGGCTGAGAGGCTCGAGGTTGGATACTGATGACGCAATATAAGGTCCTCCCCCACACGGCAGACCTCAGGATCCTCGTTGAGGGAGCTTCGCTGGAGGAGCTCTTTGACCGGGCAGGGGAGTCACTCGTGAGCATCGTTGTTGACAGAAGACGGATCAGGAAAGGGCGTAAAAAAGAGGCGCTCATAGAAGGAGAGGGTATCGAGGACCTCTTCTTTAACTTTCTGCGATGGGTGCATTTTCAGATCTTCGGAGAGGGCTTTCTGATCAGGTCCATAAGCGGCAGGCTGGAGAGGGGCGAACGTATATACCGCCTGAAAGCCTGGGGTGAGTCTTTTCACGAGGGCAGGCATGTCCTAAAATCTGAGGTAAAAGCGGTAACCTATCACGACCTGAGGGTCGAAAAAAGGAAAGAGGGGTATGCGGCAACCTTTATCCTCGACGTGTAGGTGAGTCATGAAGTTCGAAGGCATTGAGCTGGTAAAAGTAAACGATTACATGTGGGAAATTCCAAAGGCCGGCAAAATGATCGTTCCCGGAGTTGTGTTTTCCACCAGGAAAATGCTCCAGGACATTGTGAAGGATGACAGCCTCCGGCAGGTCATGAACGTGGCGCACCTTCCGGGTATCGAAAAATACAGTATAGCCATGCCCGATATCCATCGCGGATACGGTTTCCCCATCGGTGGGGTTGCGGCAATGGATATGGACCGGGGCGTCATAAGCCCCGGAGGCGTGGGATATGACATCAACTGTGGATGCAGGCTGTTAAGGAGCAACCTCGAACTCGAGGATGTTGAGCAACAGCTGGACAGGCTCGGTGCAGCCCTTTTTACGAACATACCATCCGGTGTCGGTTCGACGGGAAAGATAAGACTCGGCAGGACGGAGGAGAGAGACGTTCTCAGCCAGGGTGCGCGTTGGGTCGTGAAGCAGGGCTTCGGTTCCGAGGAAGACCTGGAAAGGACGGAAGATGGAGGGACTTTTCAGGGCGCAGACCCCGACGTTGTTTCCGATAAGGCCCGGAAAAGAGGGAGAGATCAGCTGGGAACTCTCGGCTCGGGCAACCATTTTCTCGAGATCGATCTCGTTGAAGAGATTTATAACCCCGATGTCGCCGATGCTTTCGGCTTGAGAGGGGGGCAGGTTGTCGTCCAGGTTCATTCGGGCTCGCGAGGTTTCGGTTACCAGGTGTGTGATGATTTCCTTGGAGAGATGGTTAAATACATGAGGGAAAAGGGTCTCGACCTGCCGGACAGGCAGCTTGCCTGTGCGCATATACAGTCGCCTGAAGGGAAAAGGTATCTGAAGGCGCTCGCTTGTGCCGCAAATTATGCCTGGGCCAACAGGCAGGTCTTGAGCCACTTCACGAGAGAAACGTTTCAGCAGATACTCCAGACGGGACCTGCCGGACTCGGGATGGACCTCGTGTATGACTGCGGTCACAACATAGTGAAGATAGAAGAGCACGAGGTTGGAGGGAAAGAGAAGAAACTCCTCGTTCACAGGAAAGGATCAACCCGCTCACTGCCTGCAGGAAGGCCAGAGCTTCCCCCGGTTTACCGGGACGTGGGACAGCCGGTACTCATACCGGGAGATATGGGGCGAAGTTCATATGTGCTCGTGGGATCCGAAAATGCTCTGAATCTCTCTTTCGGGAGCACCTGCCACGGTGCGGGAAGAACGATGTCCAGGGCTAGCGCAAAAAAACAGTTCCGGAAAAGAGATATCAGGGGCGAACTCCTAAAGAGGGGTATTCGGGTGTTCGCGGCTGGAAGGGCAACCCTTTTGGAGGAAATATCCGAGGCATACAAGGACGTTTCTGAGGTGGTTGAGGTCGTGCACAGGCTCGGCATTGCGGAAAAGGTGGCGAAGCTCAAGCCACTTCTCGTTGTGAAAGGATAGTAAGCTGCTAATCTGATAGGTCCCCGTCTGCAGCCGGGGATTTCCTGCTCAATTACCCGCCGATACTGGTCATGCACCTTCTCGTCTGGCCGCTCCTGAACAGATCTTCCTGTTCGTACCGTGCAGGTTTTTCAAAGAGAGCCCTGTTTATGACGTTCAGGATTTCGGAGTCCCTGGAGCCATTTCTCAGAGCAGTTCCCACATCATATGCCGTTCCATTGAGGAGACAGTTGAGAATTTCTCCGCCGGCGGTAATCCTCAACCTGTTGCAGTCGGAGCAAAAGGTTCTGGAGAGGGGTGCAATCAGACCTATTTTCCCTGCGAAACCCTTTACATCGAACTGTAGGGAAGTTTCACCGCTGGCCCTTCTTCCCCTCACCTCACCATACTTCTTCCAGAGAGCCGACTCAACCTGCGACACGGGAACGAAACCTGTATCCCTGAGGTTTCCTATCGGCATCTTTTCTATGAATCGCACTTCCACGGGGTGGGTTCTGGCAAACTCGATGAAGGTTTCTATCTCATCGCTGTTCACTCCCGGAATGAGAAGGACGTTTAACTTTAACGGAAATATTTCTTTCGCTATTATCCCGTTTATTCCCTCGAGCACCTGATCGAGCAGGTCGTGGCCGGTAATCTCCCTGAATCTGTCTGCCTTTAGCGTATCCAGGCTCACGTTGAATCTGTCTATTCCCGCATTCATCAGCTCTTCCAGGTACCTGGTTACGAGAATCCCGTTTGTCGTCATGCAGAGTTCAGCGAGGGGAGCCGACTTTTTGATCATTTCGATGAAGAGGGGCAGGTCTTTGCGGGCAAGTGGTTCCCCGCCCGTTATCCGTATCTTGCTGATCCCGAGGGGGAGGACTATCTCGATGAGCCTGATCATCTCTTCGTAGCGAAGGAGTCTCTTGTCCTTTCGGGCTGACGGGGCCGCGGGTGGCATGCAGTAGGTGCATCTGAGGTTACACCTGTCGGTGACAGAGATTCTCAGGTAGTTGACCGTCCTGCCCGCGTGATCTGAAAGTGATGGCCCGCTGGTGCCTCTCATAAAATGTCGTCCAGCAATTTTTTCTTCTCCTCCCGGATTTTTACCTCGGGCTGGAGCCACGGGGGAGTGGTTCCCAGCCTGAATGGAACCATGATACCCCTACTATCTCTGCCAACCCTCAAACCGCTTTTGGGGTCGACTTTTGCAAACACGATTCCCGGTGCGAGATCGAACTGGGAGGCGGGGTACTTCCGTATCGCCTTCTTCATGTATCGTATCCATATTGGGAGGGCTGCAACGGCCCCCGTTTTCCCCTTTCCCATGGTTATGGGATTGTCGAACCCAACCCATACTCCGGCGAGAACTCTCGGCGAAAAACCGATGAACCAGGCATCGATGTAGTCGTTCGTGGTCCCCGTTTTTCCCGAAAGATTCTTTCCCAGAAACCGAGCCTTTCTCCCTGTTCCATCCCTGATAACTGATTGAAGCATGTATGTCATTATATACGCCGTTTCTGGAGATAATACTTGCGTGAGGGTGGGTTTGTTGCTCTCGAGTAATTCGCCGCTCATGTTCCTGACCTCGCGGATATAGAGGGGTTCGGGCTGCTTTCCGAGATTACCTATGGCTGCGTATGCCTTGCATAAGTCAATCAGGGAGAGTGACAGGCTGCCGAGTGCTATGGAGAGGTCGCCGGGTATGTTTGAATCGATACCCAGGGTCTTTGCCATCGAAATGGCTTTCTGTATGCCAATCTTTTCCAGAAGCCTCACGGTAGCCAGATTTCTCGATCTGGCAAGAGCCTCCCTGAGGGTTATGTCCCCGAGGAATTTTTCGTCGTAGTTTGTCGGTTTCCAGTTCTCCTTTTCGTTTTTCACATATTCCACGGGTTTGTCTCCGATCCTGTCTGCGGGAGAGTAACCCGAATCAATTGCTGCTGCGTATATGACCGGCTTGAAGGCCGAACCCGGTTGCCTCTTCGACTGGGTCGCCCGGTTGAACTGGGAGCGGGCAAAGTCCCTCCCCCCCACTATGGCGAGGAC
>JBFFNJ010000066.1:0-10050 GCA_041563215.1 Candidatus Deferrimicrobia bacterium
GCGGGAAGCAGGGCGAAGGGGAAGGGAAAGAACATTCCCGATGGATGACCGCTGACGGGAAAAGCGCCGTGGACGCAGAAGTCGAGGAGATCATCGACACGGCGAAAAACCTTCGATGCGACGGGTTCGTTGAAGATAAAACGAAAGAAGACCTGAAAAATCCCCTCTTCACCCTCACCCTCAAAGGTACGGCCGAGTTCACCCTCTCGCTCTTCGAGAAAAAAGAGGACCGGTACGTGGCAACCTCGTCGGGGAGCGACTTTCCCTTCCTGCTCTCCGAGTTTACGGTGAAGAGGATCAGAAAAGACCCCGACTCGCTGATCGAAGGAGGAGAAGGCAAGACGAGGTGAGCAAAAAAACGGAGAAGCGAAAAGGCCGAGCACGCTAAAGAGCGGCCCGTACCGGGAAAAACGAGGGAAATATTTGCGTAAGAAGGGGACCTTCCTGCTAAAATGAATTGGTATGAATCATGAAAAAGTGGCGATGTCTCATCTGCGGGCACATTCACTTCGGTGACGCCCCCCCGAACTATGCCCGGTATGTCACATGCCCGCGGATAAATTTGCCCTCGATTCCGAAATAAACAGGGTTTCCTGAATAATACGCAAAACGCTAGGTGAACCAAGTGTCTGAATATGTTTCAAGAGACAGAAAGGACGTGGGATGGCTCACCAAGAACATCCCCTGCAGGACGTTTTGCCCGGCCGGTACCAACATACCTGCCTACATCGACGCCATAGCACAGGGCGAGTACGCGATGAGCTATGAGATCAACCGGAGGGACAACATATTTCCGGGGATCCTGGGCAGGGTGTGCACGCGTCCCTGCGAAGCCCCCTGCAGACACGGGTACGAGGGCCTGGGAGACCCCGTCGCGATCTGCTACCTGAAGAGGGTGGCCTGGGATAGGGGAAGGTTCGACGTCTCCAAGACCTGGAAGAGGGAGGATCCCACGGGGAAAAAGATCGCCGTCATCGGATCGGGACCTGCCGGTCTTGCCTGCGCGAACGATCTGGCGCTTCTCGGGCACGAGGTAACCGTCTTCGAGAAAGAAAAGATCCCCGGGGGAATGATGACCCTGGGAATCCCCAAGTTCCGCCTCCCGAAGGAGGTCACCGACTTCGACATACAGTCCGTTTTGAGCCTGGGGATAGACCTGAGGACCGGCGTGACCCTGGGCGAGGACATCTTTCTCCCGGACCTCTCCCGGGAGTACGATGCCGTCGTCGCAGCAACGGGCACGATGGAGCCCGTCATTCTGGGAATCCCCGGCGAGGAGGGGGAGGGGGTTCACCTTGGCCTGGACTTCATGATGAGGGTCAACAAGGGAGACATTGACAGCGTTCCCGGACGGGTGCTCGTGATCGGCGGTGGCTTCACCGCCGTAGACTGCGTGAGGAGTTCGGTCCGCCTCGGTGGAAAGGAAGTGAAGCTCATCTACCGGAGAACCCAGGCGGAAATGTACATAGACAAGCACGAGCTCGAAGAGATGGAGGTCGAGGGAATCGAGGATACCTACCTTGTCTCTCCCGTTGAGGTGATGCGGAACGGGAAGGGGGAGGTGGAGGCCGTAAAGTGCGTGAGGAACGTGCTCGGCGAGGCAGACGCGTCGGGGCGGAGAAGTCCCGTTCCCGTGGAAGGTTCCGAGTTCGTCATCGAGACGGACTATCTCATCGCTGCCATCGGCCAGCGCGTGGAAAAACCCCCCCTTGAAGGATTCCTGGACAAGAAAAAAGTGAAGGATTTCCGCTTCGGCAGGCAGAACGTCTTCATCTGCGGCGACGTCCGGACCGGCGCTTCGAACATAATCGAGGCAACGGCCGAAGGAAAGATGGCGGCAGACAGGATCCACTTGTTTTTGAAGGGGAAAAAGCCCCTGAAGGTGGCCGTGTCGATAAAGGACCTCCCGGGCCCCGATACGGGCAGGGAGAGGAGTTACGACTTCATCGATCTCCAGCACATGCCCACCCTCGAGCTCAAGGAGAGGTTCGACATGCGTGCCGAGGTGCAGCTGGGCTTCAACGAGGACACTTCCCTCCTCGAAGCCAGGCGATGCTACCTCTGCGACCACGATTACCAGATCCATATCGACCGCTGCATCTACTGCTGCGCCTGCATCGAGGCGATGCCGAGAAAGTGCATACTTCTCGCAAGCGACGTGAACGTGGACGATGACGGCTCCATGGAAGTCTTCGAGGCCAACGGCTGGGATGAGGTCGCGGCGGTCGTGATCGACAACATCGAGTGCATCCGCTGCGGCAACTGTATACGGGCCTGCCCGGTCGACTGCATCTCCGTGGCAAAGGTCCGTCCACTCACAGAAAGAGGGGACTAAATGCCCGGGAGGAAAAGAAAGTACGTCATTATCGGAGCGGGCGTGGCCGGCGTGGCCGCTGCCCTGGCAATCAGGGAGCAGGACGGGAACGCCTCCGTAACGCTCGTGGACGAGGAGGCCGACTTCCCCTACTACCGCTTCCTGCTCGGCGACGTGATTCTCGGCACGAAGGACGAGTGGGGAATCCTGATCAAGGGCGAAGACTTCTTCGATGAAAAGGGGATACGCCTTAGGAGAGGCCAGAAGGTGCTGAAGCTCTCCGTCGACGGAAAATATGTCTTCCTCTCGAACAACGAGAGGCTCGCATACGACGCGATCCTCATCTCCGTCGGCAGGAGGGAGATCATCCCGGCCCACCTGAAGAAGTACTCCTCCTGGCTCTCACTCTTCTCCACGCTGGAGGACACGCTGAAGATAAAGAGCATGATCCCCCGGGCGAAACGTGCCGTGCTCCGGGGAAAGGGGTTCAACGCTCTCGAGCTCGCCAGGGTGCTTGTGCGCTCGGGCCTCGAGGTGGCGCTGGTAACGCCGGACAGGAGCCTGAACTACCCTTCCCTTCCCGAGGAGGAAAACGAGCAGCTCAGAAGACTTATCACCGATGCGGGCATCATACTGAAGGAAGGCGAGGATATCAACAGGATCGAAAAAGAAGGGATGCACTCCTACCGGGTAGAGCTTCTATCGGGGGAAACGATCGAGGCCGAGATCGTCTTCGCGTCGGGAGGGTTCGCACCGAAGGTCGATTTTCTTCATGATTCAGGGATTTACCTGAACCAGGGCGTCATCGTGGACGACTACATGCAGTCGACGGCGGAGTCCGTTTTTGCCGCAGGAGACTGCGCGGAGATCTATCACCCCGCCCTCAAGCGCTACTGGGTGAACCTGGGATATCCCAACGCACGGACGCAGGGCACCGTGGCGGGCAAGAACATGGCCGGGGATCTGCTCATCAAGCTCGACATCGATAAAATGAAGCCGTACACCATCTTCGGCCGCGAACTCTACGCGAGGTGGTGGGACTGATGAAAAGAAAAGAGATCACCATTCAGGCAACAGGGGGCGCCGGCGACGGCTCCCTGGCAACGGGGGCGCTGATCGCGAGGGCATTCGTCCGTCTCGGCTACTACATCCTCATACACGACACCTTTCCCGCGGAAATCAGGGGTTTTGGCAAATCGATATCCGAGGTGAGGATCTCCACCCGGGACGTGGCGGCGAAGGCGGACGCATCGGACGTCCTCATCGGCTTGAACAACCTCTTTGCCATCGAGCAGATACCGGACCTCTCCGAGCGCGGAATAATCATATACGACAGCAAGCCCGGTATCACGGTCAAGGACATGGAATCGATCCCCAATCACGCGGGAAACCTGATGAGCTGCTACGGCGTGCCCCTTGAATACGAGGCGCAGAAGGCAACGGGGAAAAAACTGGGGAAAAATGTGGTTGCCCTGGGGTTTCTCTCGAAGCTGCTGAATTTCCCTCCGGCGGAGATGATCGAGATCCTGAAGGAGCTCTTCGCCAGAAAGGGCGAGGAGGTCCTCAACAACAACATCGCCCTCTTCATGAGCGGTTACGAATACGAGGATATCGAGTACAAAAAAATCGAGCTCGATCCCCCCCCGCACGCGGGGGAAAAATACACCATCACCTCGGGGAACGACGCCATGTCAACGGGCGCCATCAATGCGGGCCTGGCATTCTTCGCAGGCTATCCCATAACACCGGCCTCGAAGATCATGGAGAACCTGGCCCTGAAACTCCCGAAATACGGCGGCGTTCTCCTGCAGACGGAAGACGAGATCGCGGCGATCGGGGCCGTTCTCGGGGCATTCTACACGGGAAAGCGGGCGATGACCGCCACCTCGGGCCCCGGGCTTTCGCTCATGACGGAGATAATCAATCTCGGCGTCATGACGGAAACCCCCATGGTGATCATTAACGCCATGCGGGGAGGGCCGTCGACGGGACTCCCCACCAAGGTCGAGCAGGCCGATCTGAACCTCGCCCTCTACGGAGGCCACGGGGACAGCCCGCGGGTCGTGCTCGCGCCGGCAACGATCGGCGAGTGTTACCGCATCATACAGGACGCCCTCGACGTGGCGGAGAAATACCAGACCCCGGTCATCGTCCTCTCCGACAAGATGCTCGGCATGTCCCACGTCGCCGTGCCCGCAGGCACCCTCGAGGAGAAAAGAGCCTCTACGCGCTTGGCCTACGCCGGAAGACCTAAGGATTACATGCGCTACCTCGTCACGCCCGACGGGGTATCCCCCTGGGTCATTCCCGGAGAGGAGGGGATCTCCTACACCGCCACGGGCCTGGGCCACGACGAGATGGGGGCGCCCAATTACGACATCGAGGTCAACCGGGAACTGGCGGAGAAGCGGTTCAGAAAGTTCACCACCATGCTTGCCGATCTGCCGCCTCCCG
Source organism: Candidatus Deferrimicrobia bacterium (assembly GCA_041563215.1). Taxonomy (GTDB): domain Bacteria; phylum Desulfobacterota; class Deferrimicrobia; order J040; family J040; genus WVXK01. The sequence goes on from JBFFNJ010000066.1 coordinate 4,769, forward strand.
AATTTTTCGGGGACGAGGATGCGCCGAATCTCATCGTCACCTGGGGCTCCACATTCGGATCGGTTCTCGAGGCGGTGGAGAGACTCAGCGAACAGGGCTACCGTCTGCGGGTGGCGAAGGTAAAGACCATCTATCCGCAACACGAGGATATCATGGGGGAGGCACTCTCCCGGGCGGAGAAAATCATCATTCCCGAGCAGAACCAGTTCGGCCAGTTCGCCAGGTTCATCAAGGGGCATTACGGGGTGAGCGCCGATGAGGTTCACCTTCCCTCGGGCGAGCCGGTCAGGCCCGGCGATGCGGAAAAACTGATCAAAGGCAGGTTGGACTCATGAGAAGGGTAAAGAGAAAGGATGAAATACTCGTAAACCTGGCAAGGGTACGGAAGAAAAAGCTCGTCGAGAAACATGGCAGGCTGAGGCCCATATTCTGCGGGGGCTGCGGGCACTTCGCCGCACTCCACGCCATCTACCACGCCATGTCCGAGTTGGATATAAAGTCTCACGAGCTGGTGATCGTCTCCGGGATCGGGTGTTCGGGCAGGATGCCGGGATTCGTGAAGTGCTACGGGCTTCACGGCGTCCACGGCAGGGCTCTCCCCGTGGCCACGGGAGTCAAGCTGGCAAACCCGTCACTGCAGGTGATGGTGGTGGGAGGCGACGGCGACGGCCTCGGCATCGGCGGCGGGCACCTCCCCCACGCGGCGAGATCGAACGTGGACATGACCTACCTGCTCCTGGACAACGCGGTATACGGCTTGACGAAGGGACAGGTGGCTCCCACCACCCCCTATGGGGACAAGACCTCGACGACCCCCTACGGCAATCCGAGCAGGCCCCTTGACCCTGTCGCGCTCTCCCTGGTTCACGGCGCCACTTTTGTTTCCCGCGGATTTTCGGGGTATCCCGACGACCTGAACGACATGGTGGCAAGAGGCATGAAGCACAGAGGGTTCTCCATGATCCACATCTACTCCCCCTGCGTCACCTTCAACAAGAACGAGACCTACGAGCGGTACTACGAAATCAGCGAAAAACTCCCCGGCGGAAGGGATTTGACGAACATGAACGAGGCCCTTTGCTTCGCCACTTCCCGGGAGAAAACCTACCTCGGCATCTTTTACCAGCAGGCAGGGCCCACACTCGAGGAGAACATGCTTCGCACCATCGAGAGCCAGGGAACGTTCGACGACGGACGTATTACCGCCTCGCTGAAGGAAAAGAAAGCCACCAGGGCGAAGAAAAAGGCAACCTAGGCGAAACCCCGGCACAAAATAAGCGGGCGCTCTTCCCCTCATCGCCGTCATCAGCCCACGAACTCTCCCCTTAAACACCACGACCATGTTCTTTGTGGGCTTACCAGGAAATTTTCCGGAACCCGATTCTTTATTTTTTCGCTTTATATTTATGCGAAAAAATTCCGATAAGGGTAAGAGAATATGACGGAAGTGTCATACATAAGCGATTGGAACGAAAAGTCGATGACACCGTCTAATTTACGGGCAAACAGGTGTCGTGCCGATGACCACGGAAAACCGGGGAACCATACTGATCGTCGACGATGAGCCGAACCTTCTGCAGACCATCTCCATACTGCTGAAGAAAAACGGCTACATGCCCTTCGTGGCGACGAGCGCAGGGGAGGCCATCGAGCAGCTGAAGGAGAACAGTTTCGACGCCGTTATGGCCGATATTAGGATGCCCGAAACATCCGGCCTCGAACTTCTCGACAGGATCCGGGGCTTCAACCCCGACATCCCTGTCATTCTCATGACCGCCTTCGCCGACTTCTACGCGGCCGTGGACGCAATCAAGCTGAAGGCGTTCGATTTCATCCTGAAGCCCCACGAAAACAAACACATCCTCCACTCCGTCGAAAAAGCGGTAAATTATCACAAACTCATCCTGACTGAAAAAAACTATAAAATTCATCTCGAGGAAACGGTGCGGGAGAAGACGGAGAAGCTCAAACAGGCCCTGGGAACGCTGAGAAACACGAGCCGAGAGATGATGCAGCGCCTGGCAACCGTCTCCGAGTACCGGGACACCGACACGGGAGCCCACATCAAGAGGATAGGGTTATACTCGGAGAAGATTGCCGAAACGATCGATATGCCGTCAGATTTTATACGGGCGATAAAGTTTGCCAGCACGCTGCACGATATCGGCAAGGTAGGCATTCCCGACAGCGTGCTCCTGAAACCGGGAAACCTCACCCGGGAAGAGTTCGAAATTATCACTACCCACACCTCCATCGGGGAAAAAATGCTCGCCGGCTCGACGTATCCGGGAATGCAGATGGCGTCGTCGATCGCCCTTACCCACCACGAAAAATGGGACGGGTCGGGGTACCCCCAGAAGCTGAAGGGCAATGCAATCCCCCTGGAGGGGAGGATCGTCTTCATCTGCGACCGGTACGACGCCATACGGAGCAAGCGGCCGTACAAGCCCCCCGTCGACCATAAAAGAGCCGTAACGATGATCACCGAGGGGAACGCGAACTCGAAGCCGGAACACTTCGACCCTTTTCTGCTAGAGACATTCATAAAGGTAGCGGGAGACTTCGAAAGCATATACGAAAATAACCAGAAGAGGCCATCAATCTAGAGCACACCCGGAAGCCGGCCCTGCCCCCCTCCCCCGGTGCCTCCTGGGGGCCCCTTACGCGATCAGCACTTTCAGGATCATCCTCAGGGCGAGAATCGTTATCACCGCTTTGAACAGCTTCCTGAAAAACTCCTCCGGGAGCCTGTCCCGCAGTCGCGTTCCGGCGTAAGATCCGATACTGACGGCAACGACCATCCCCCCCATCAGGACGATATACGGATTGAAGAGAAAACCCAGGAGCCCGAAGGTAACCACCTTCATTGCATGGAGCGCCGTCATCATCACGGCCTGTGTGACGACGATGGCGTCCCTCTTCAGCCCCTCGCGGAGGAGAAAGGGCGGGTTCAGCGGCCCCGTGGCCCCGACAATGAGCGTGAGGACACCCTGGGCGACCCCCAGTGTGAGAAACTTCCCCGGAAGGGGCCTGTCAAACCAGGTACGCGGGAGCCAGGTAATGAGCAGTATGAAGCAGGCGAGGGCGAGGAGGATGTAGTGGGAGGGCAGCCGCACCACGAAGCGCGAACCGGCGGCCATCCCCAGCAAAGCACCGGCGGTAAAGGGCGTGAAAACGTGCCAGGCGATGTCCCTGAATCCGAAGAGAGCCCGGCTCGCGTTGCTGGCCAGCTGGACGAAGCCGTGTACGGGTACCAGAGCCGCAGGGGGCAGAAAAAGAGGCATGAAAGAGATCAGAAGGGTCCCTCCCCCCATGCCGATGATCGCCGTCAGGGTGGAGGAGAGAAAGGAAACGATGATCAGCGCGAGGATATCCTGGGCGGCCATTGCGCATCTCTCCGCGGCATTCTCACGAAAAACCCGCTTCTTCACAGGGTATCACAAAGATAAGAGTATCCGGGGCAGGGAAAAAACGGGCGATCATCCCGGCCGATATCCGCCTGGAACGTCCTGAACCGCTCCCCTCAATCCGTTTCGCGGGGAAAGAGACCGGGAACCCATCAATCCCTGAAGTTTGCGTGGCACGCGACGCAGACCTCGATGACTTTCCCGAAGCTGCGGGTGATCCCCGACGGGTCCCCTTCTTTGACGGCACGTTCGAATTTCGCGCTCTCATCGACGAGGGAGCCGATGAGGACTTCGTAGGCATCGATGTTTTCGATGTTTTTGTGGGGCTTCGTGCCCTTGAGGCTCCCGGCAACTCCTGCTACCGCCCGGGCGGGTTCCCCCAGCTCTGTAAACTTCCCGTGAATGATGGCGTGGAATATCTTTTCCGTATGCTCTTCCACCTCCTCCATCGCGTGATGAAGCACCCCCATTTTGCCATGATGCTCCTTCATCTCCCCCTCGTGTTCCATCGCTGCCGGTGCTTCCTTTTCACCGTGCTTCTCCCCCATATTTGAATAGGAGACCACACTGCAGAATAGAAACGAAATCAGCGCTAACAACACAAAAACATTTTTCATTGAGATGCTCCTTGAAATTATTTTCTCACTGCTTTCCAAGCCTCACACCTGAAGCAACAAGGCATCATAATAGCGGAAATAATAGATCAAACTCAAGGATTCTTCCTGCCATCTGCCGGGCGTGAGAGAGTCCTTATAAAGGTCGTTATATGAGAAATCTGTTCATCGGACAGAACGCCTCCCCAGGCCGGCATCTCGGTGGACCGGCCCAGAGCTCCTCCTCCCTCTTTGATGATCCGCCGAATCTGTCCATCAGATAACGTCCCCGTTTGAGCCGGATCCGAGTGCTGTATAGGAGCAGTTTTCAGGTTATATGCATTGAAGCCGTCTGCGTTCCCCTCCTTTCCGTGACAGAGGGCACAGTAGTATTCGTAGAGAACCTTGCCATTCTCTTCTTCCCTTGTCAGGCCAGTATCGCGTTTTTGCGGGAGCACAAATCTTGCGTCTTTCCGTGTCTGTTCTCCGGCCCCGGATGAGCTTCGCTCACTTGATCCGACCAGGATGAGCGAAGGAAGAAAAAGGAGAAACGCAAGTAAGATTATGATCTTGTATCTTTTCATCGCCTCGAATACCTATTTTTTCGAACTCATAAGATATGCCGCAAGCGCCTCTATCTCCTCATCGGTCAACTTATATACCGGCTCTACGGAACGCGAAAGAAACGTCTTCGGATCCCGGAGGTACTGAACGATCCACTCGGGACGCAGGCGGACGCCAGCCTCGGTGAGGTCGGGCCCGATGGTCCCTCCCTCGAGGTTTACCTGGTGGCATGCATTGCATGCATATTCGTCATAAAAGAGCATCTTACCTCTCTTGATAGTTCCCGGCGCTGAAAGGGACATCTTCCTCACAACCCCGGAAAGATCCTCAACCCGGTCGTCTAAGAGGGTGGTGCTTAAATATTCGTAGATGGAATCAATTTCTGCATCCGAGAGTTTGAGCCGCGGCATCCTCTCCACGAGAATCGGGCGGATAGCATAGGGCGTCTTCAGATATTTTTCGAGCCACCCTTGCCGGACGCGGCTCCCTTCCTGGGTCAGGTCGGGGGCCAGATCTCCTCCATTTCCGTTTATCCGGTGGCAAACGAGACATCGGTACTTCTCCAGGATATTTCCGAATTCTCCCTGAGGATTATATTCCGAGGGAGGTTCGCCGAGTATGAGAGTGTACTCCTTGGGAGCCTTGTACGCTTTCAGGCTTGGATAGACCTCTTCGAGTGAAGGTGGCAAATCCATCTCATCGTAAAAGGCTTCGTCAA
>JBFFNJ010000067.1:0-9946 GCA_041563215.1 Candidatus Deferrimicrobia bacterium
AACTATGCTCCCACCAACGCTCCCGAAAATTGCCTTCACCACGTTTTTTCCAATGATATAGCCGGTTATACCGGAAAGGTAAAAATCTACGCCGAAAAGCCTCACGTATTCCGAGTAGATGCTCAAGATGGCCACGGATGAGACGAGGGCGAGAAATATGCCGAGACTCCTCAGGAGAATTTTCCGGATCCCGAGCCCCCGGAAAGACAGAAATGCCTGGGAGAAGAATATCAATGGTATCAGGAAAGCCCCTATCCCGAACCACTGAATGAGAAGATCCGACGAGTATGAACCGACCTTTCCGCTCCAGTTGGATATTTTCATCACCTCCGACGAGAAGGTCGAGAAGGATGGATCGAAGGGGTTGTAGGATACAAGAGATATGAGCAGTAAGAGGCCGATTGCAGCGTTTATGACCCCCAGGACCTCTTTTTTAACGTCCCTCATGGAGCTTAACCCCCGAGCCATCAATAATCTATCCAAACGGGAAATATCACCGGTTTTCTCGAACGCTGCCTGTTGAAAAAACGCCTCAGTTCCCGACGGATCTCCAAAACTGCTTCCTCGCCCCCAACCTGCCCGCTTTGTATGACCACATCCCTCAAAATATTCTTTGCCCCTTCGATGATCCCGTTCCCGGCATCGATATCGGTAACCCCCACACAGATCAACTCCGGACCGTATCTGATCATCTGCTTCCTGGCATCGTAACAGACCACCGCCACCGCCACACCATCCCGGGAGAGATGTTTTCTCTCTCGCAGCACCATTTCACACACATCGCCAACACCCTTTCCATCGACGAAGACTTTTCCCACATTCAAAACCCCATCCTTACGAAGAACCCCGCCTTCAAGAACGAGTACCTCGCCATTTTCCACAACGAAGGGAGTGCAATCAACCGCCTTTTGTGCGACCATCGCGTGCTGCACGAGGTGCCGGTACTCACCGTGAACCGGAACGAAATATCTCGGCGCTGCAGCCCGAGCCATAACCTCCAGCTCTCTCTGCGCCCCGTGACCGGAAACGTGGACGTCTGATATGGCCTGGTAAACCACATCAGCCCCTCTCCTGTAGAGGTTGTCAATAAGCCGGAAAATCGCCTTTTCATTTCCGGGGATAAATCTCGATGATATTATCACCGTGTCCGTCTCCTTCACCTTTACATACCGGTGTTGATTTCTCGCCATGAGCGAGAGTGCACTCAGGGGCTCCCCCTGGGATCCGGTGGTCACGATAGCAAGAGATCTGTCATCGACCTTTCCTATCCCATCGATATCCACAAACAGGCTCCCATCTCCGTCATGGACATACCCGAGTTTTCTGGCTATTTTCAAATTCTGCTCCATGCTCCTTCCCGTTACGGCCACCTTTCGCCCGTCCTGCGCAGCGCTTTCGATGGTATCGGCCAGGCGGGCTATATTCGAGGAAAACATGGAGACTATGGCTCTTCCCGGAATCTTTCTCATGAGACCGTCGAGAGCTTCCCTGACATACCTCTCTGACATGGTTCTTCCCCCGTTCTCCACATTGGTGGAGTCGGAAAAAAGCAGGGACACTCCCTCTTTTCCAACCTCCTCAACTCTTTTGAGATCCGTCAATACCCCGTCGGGAGGTGTGTCGTCAATCTTGAAATCCCCTGTGTGGACGATAACGCCGTCGGCGGTTCTCACAATGTAGCCCACCCCTTCCGAGATTGAATGACACACCGGAAAGGCCTCGAACTCAAAGTCCTTAAGGGGAACGATCCCATTTCTCTCTATGACCCGTATATCCGGTTTATATTCCGGTTCGTGCTCCTCCAGCCTCAGCCTCACCAGTTCAGCGGTCAGATTTGTGGCATAAACGGGGACATTCGCGATCTGGAGCAGATAGTGAACAGCGCCGATGTGATCATCGTGGCCGTGCGTCAAAAAGATGCAGCGGATTCTGTGCTTCATCGGCTCGAGAGATGAAAAGTCGGGGATAACGTAATCAACTCCGAACATACCGTCATCGGGAAACATGATCCCGGCATCTATGATCACCGCCTCTTTCCCGCTGTCCAGAAGAAGGCAGTTCATGCCTATCTCTCCCAGGCCGCCGAGAGCACAAATCGTTATGCTCATGTTTTCACCACAACCGTATCGGAACTATCTGGACCATTCACTCCTTTTGTCATTTCATCTCCCACATTATCGGAAATCTCTCGCACTGTCCATTCCCTCGACTTTCCCGACCAGGCCAAATCGATCATCCCCGCCCCTTTGGGAAACATGGTCATCGGTCTTCACCCCAGACTCACGAATCTATCAACCGCTCAGACCATTTTACTGCACTTTGCACAGCCAGGACGGAATCGGTGAAAGTCTCACACGTCGGCAGTGGTTCTATCGAGCAGTTCGTTGTGGGGAAATATATTACCCGGGCCTTGGCGAATATTGTAAGCCTTCTTCCTATGTTTCTCACGTTCAAGGTAACAGCAGATCCCTTTGATTATATAAATTATCCACTGAAAGAGAGCTTCGGTCAAGAATGGGAGGGTGAAGAGGCCGTTTACAACCGGGTAACTGGTTCGTCAATCAGATTTCCTCACGTAGTCGCCCGATTTGCCGCCTTTTTTCTTTAAAACCTTGATGTCGCCTATTACCGCTTTCCGGTCGACAGACTTTATCATATCGTAAACGGTTACAGCAGAAATAGAAACAGCAACAAGAGCCTCCATCTCGACTCCGGTGCTCCATCTTGCCCGCACGTCGGAGACGATCCTTATCTCCTTTGCCTCTTCATCAAGATAGACATCTATTTCACAGACATCGAGGGGAATCTGATGACACAATGGCACGAGATGGCTCGTCTTTTTAGCCGCCATGACTCCCGCCACCTTCGCCACCTCGAAGAGGTTACCTTTTGGAAGCTTGTCTTCCTTGAGGAGAGCGATAACCCTGCTTGACACGGATATCTTCCCGATGGCCTGTGCCTCGCGGAGTGTTATTTCCTTGCCGGAAACATCCACCATACGGGATGAGCCATCGCTTTTCATGTGGGAAAAATTTTTCATGCCCCGCTCCGATCCAACAAAATGAAATTTTACGGCGAACCGTGATGTTTCTTATGTGAAACAAATGCTTACATCTTAATCAGGAAGGGGAGCCCAAACAGGAAAATCATTCCCCTCCTCGAGATTTTCGGCACCATTTTTTACCTTTTTATCATCAGCTGTATTGTCATTCAACAACTTTCCTTCTGCATGCAGTTCTTTCATATCCGGGGAGACCTGCATCGCAAAAACACGCAGGGTGAGCACACAAGGTTCACCGGAACTTCCCCTGATGGACGTAAATATCGAGGGTTGTCTTCCCTTTCTGTTTTTCCCCTCCCTGTCCCAGTCCCGGTAGCATGGCCCGACCATTCATCAACAGGATGGGCTTTGCCGAAAGGACTCCGTCCATGCGATACAAAGTTGTAACACAAGGGGAAAAATGAGATGATTGAATCAAAAAAAGACCGGGAGGGAAGTGCCGCAGCCAGGCAACGAAGGAGGCATGGTTCAGGGGAATTTACTTCTCAGGCACAGATTCTTTCCCATGTGGACAAGGATACTGAGCAAACGGGCAGCAGTCTTCGACTGCAGCAAACGATATGAAAGGGGCAAACAGAGGACTGAAAGGAAAAGACGAGGAGGAGGGAACCATGGCCGAAAAACAGATAGGGGTGGTTGAAAACTATTTTGCCAAAATCGGTGTCGCCGCGATAAGGATCGACGAGGGGTCAGTGAGCGTGGGAGACAGGATAAAGATAAAAGGCGCCACGAGCGACTTCTCTCAGGTGGTGGAATCGATGCAGGTGGAGCACAAGACGGTTGAAACCGCAGCCTCTGGAGATCTGGTTGGCATCAAGGTGATCGATAAGGTGCGGGCCAAGGATACGATCTATCTGATCGAAGAAGAGGGGTGAAGTCATTCCTGTCACTGCTCTTTTTCTTTTCTCTGCAGTGACTTGAGGTTCTTCAGCTGAACCGTTGCCGTTTCTATCGCTTTCACTGCTTCCGGGTATTCCGGGTTGAACCGCAGGATCTTTCTCCAGGTCCTTATCGCATTCCCGAGGTTTCCATCCCTGTAGTGCGACATGCCATCTTCCATGAGCTTCTCCGAGCTCAGATTGATATACGCGAAAAGCTGTTCCGGTTTCTCGTTCACTTTGGATCGTAATTCCTTCGCCTTCGGGTACATTTCTATTACGGAGCGAAAAAGCAACCCCGAGCTTTCAAAATCCTCACCTTTCATCCTCTTCTTTCCTTCCGCTATCCTGCCGTTGAGGGCGGCCACGTACTCATCGCCGAAGCTCACTTCCTTCCTCCCCCCATCGGCTTCGTTCATGATGCCATCGAGAGTGTTCGCATAGCTTTTTTTCCTTACGAGGTAGGCCATTTTCTCCTGACTCTCAAGCTCGGATTTCCTTCCCGCATTCTGGGTACGCACCTGACCATCATCCCTTGTCTTTTGGTGCACGCCGTTATCAACCCTCTTACCCGTATGCGTGCAGGCATGGGCGGAATAGATAGTGATCATGAGGAAAATGGCAAGGCAGGCACGAACCGGAATCATCCTCTGACCCCGTCTTTTCTCAATTCCTTGCTAAACGTTCTATCTTTCATGATTTCGACGAACACATCCGTCATTTCCGGATTGAACTGCGATCCTCTAAACTTGAGAATTTCCTGCACCGCCTCTTCCGTGGACATACCTTTCCTGTAAGGCCGTGAGGAAGTCATCGCGTCATAGGCATCGGCTATCGAGATAATCGATGAAAAGAGGGGAATCTGCCCATCTTTCAATCCGTGAGGGTATCCCTCGCCGTTGTGCCATTCGTGATGATGCAGTACAGCCTTCACGTGCTTCTGGAGAGAATTGGCCAGTTGCAGTATATCGGCTCCATCCTCCGGGTGTTTCATCATCAACCTGTATTCTTCATCGTTCAACGGAGCCATCTTGTGGAGAATCCTGTCGGGGGTTTTTATCTTTCCCACATCGTGGAAAAGGCACACCATCTCAAGATCCCGCACTTCTGCCTGGGACAATCCCAGGTTCCGCCCAATGAGAACCGATAGTCTCGCAACCCTTTCGGAATGCCCAAACGTGTATTCATCCCGGGCATCTATCGCCGCTGCCAGAATCCTCACCGTCGCCACATATGCATCCTCGAGTTCCTTGGCAGAATGTTCCAGCCTTTCTTTCTGGTCCATGATCATGTTCGCCATCTCGTTGAAGTTTCGCGTAAGATCCCCGAGTTCATCCTTGGAGACCACTTTTATCCCACCCCTGTAGAAGCCTGATTTCATCTTCATGACCCCATCCATCAGCCGTTTCACAGGAGTGGTAATGAACCCGGAGAGGAAAAATACCCCGGCAACGCCCAGGGTAAGGATGATACCGGATACGAGGGCTATCTTTTTTCTTGCTGCCTTCTGGGAATAAAGGAGGGTTTTTTCGTCTATTCCGAGGTAGATTGCCCCGAGCTGTTTATCGGCGAACACAATGGGCGTGGTGAATTCATAGCACACCGCTCCCATCCTCTTTACCTTCTTCACCTTAGAGCCGTCAGGCTCCTCGCGGATCACCTCGCTCTCCATCTCCCTGAAAACCTCCCCCATCTGCCCGAGGTCGCTGTGTGCCTTGATCACTCCCTTTTCATCGACCATGGCCACGTATACGATATCTTTCTGGTACTGCCTGATTTTCGCGGCAATGTTATCGAGAGCAAGACTGTCGTTTGAAAGGATGCTGTATCCCGCAGCCGTAGAGGCGCTCCCCGTGATCGAAAAGCCCCTTTTCACAAGCTCTTCGAGCAGCGAACCGTCCATTATGTTCGTAACGATAAAGGAGGAGGCCCCTGTAACAAAAAGGATCAGGATGAGTGTGACCAAAGAAAGTTTAAATCTGATGCTCCTAAACACGTCTGCATTTCCTCTTCGTTCGTCATCGGGTCAGCGAAATCCCCCGAAGGTAATGTTTTATAATAAACCAACTTCTCCGCCGGGACAAAGAACTAAGTTACACCTGGAATGTTTTCCTGAAATGGTAGCCGCATATGTAGATTTTGACGGCCAGCGGAAAAACAGAGGGTCGCCTGAATGCCGACCATAGGATAACCTTCCAGTAATCGAGCCTTCCCCGTTCGAATATACCGAGGACAAAGAGGGACTTTACGAAAGCAGTCACATGACCCTTTCTCATGATCTTTCCCTTTTCTTTGAACGGCCGGTAATCCCTAAGGAACATCTTCAACCTTTTCGCAAAGTTAGGGGGAGAATAGATCGTTTCCACGATCGCCCTGTACCCTCTCATGAGAACATCCCCGTTCATCCTGGGGATGAAGTTTATGGTGAAATCTGTATTGTTCCCCGTTGAGTCGTCAACGAGCCTCCCCTCACGCTCGAGACGCTCGTAGAGCTGAGTGCCCCGCGGTGCATTGAGGAGACCGACCATTGCCGTCATGATGGCAGATTCCTGGATGAACTTAGTCATCTTGTCGAAACCCGTCTCCTTGTCATTGTCAAAGCCGAGTATGAATCCCGCCTGGACCTGCATACCGTGTCGGTGCAGTTTTTTCACGTTTTCTACCATGTCCCGGTTCTGATTCACCGATTTGCCCGCTTCTTTGAGGCTTTCGTGCTCCAGCGTCTCGATCCCGATGAAGACCTCGTCGAACCCTGCTTTCACCATCAATTGAATCAGCTCATCATCATCGGCGATATTTATCGAAGCCTGAGTGATGAACTCGAAGGGATATCTTTTCTCTCTCATCCAATCAATGAGCGCCGGCAGTATTTCCTCCTTGAGTTTTCGTTTGTTGCCGATGATATTATCGTCGACAAAGAAGACACATCCCCGCCATCCTATCTGGTAGAGGCGGTCAAGCTCCAGGAGAACCTGTTCGACGCTTTTGGTGCGCACTTCCCTCCCGAACAGGAACGTTACGTCACAAAATTCACAGTGATAGGGGCACCCCCGCGAGTACTGAATGCTCATGCAGGAATAGTTATCCATATCGATGAGACCCATTGCCGGGGGTGGACTCTTCTTGAGATTGGCCCAGCCATCGCGCCGGTAAATTCTCTCACACCCTCCCTTCGCCACATCCCGGATGAAGCCGGGAAGGGTAACCTCTGCTTCGCCAAGGATAAGACAGTCAACCTCAGGAAAATCGTCAGGGCACGAAGTGAACAGAGGTCCCCCGGCGACGATCCTCACACCGAGCTTCTTGCACCGGTCGATGATCTCACGGGCAGACTCCCTCTGGATATCCATGGCACTCAGGAAGACCATATCCGCCCAGCTTATGTCGCCATCTCTCAGGGGGTGTACGTTCAGGTCCCGAAGCCTCACTTCCCAATCGCCGGGCAGAAGGGAGGCGATGGTGAGCAGTCCAAGGGGCGGATATGCAGCCCGTTTCCTGATAAACTTGAGGGCATATTTGAAGCTCCAGAATGTTTCTGGGTATTCTGGATAAACGAGAAGGACCTTCACCGGAACTCTCCGATAGAATAAACCCTTGGTGTACGTCCTTGTACGGGAATTATTGACCTATATTATCACAGTTAACAGAAATTAGAACAGAGTTTGTTTTCACTTCCCATGCCAGATACCTTGCGGGAAAAACCCAGGGCATGGATTCGCTGTCCTTTGTGTGCGGAAACTTACCGGATTGTTTTATACGTCTGAAGTAAAACCGCCTCGCCTTCGCAGGCTGCCTGCGAGGACCAGATGCCTGATTTCCTCGGGCTCGTGGCCGAGAAGCTTTGCACACTCCCCGTCGGCTTCGAGCACATCTCTTCCGATGATCACCTTTCCGAGAGGAGGGTCGGGTACAGTGCCCCACAGATGCCCGCCTTTCAGACCCAAGCGTCCATCGATAACCGTCAGATGAGGCTCGATATAGAGAATCAGGTCCGCAGCGGCCGCGTCGATGTCCTTCATGTGGAGCCTGGACTTCTTATAACTCCAGAAACCGCCGTAATGGTCGGCGGGCAGGCATCCGATCATATTCTTCAAGCCCAGGGTCACCCCCGTCATCGAATGGTCCTTGGCGGAAGGTACCGAGATGACTGCTGCACCGTCGAGATATTCAGGCAAATAAACCTCTTTCAATATGGTTGCCCGGGAGTCTTTTAAAATTCTGCAGGGGAGCTGGTCGAGATCTACGAGGGGGACACCGATATCCCCGTAGCCGTTTTTTTTCATATTCCTTATCGTGTTGCCCTCTCCCGATCCGTCAGCAACGATAATGGGCATATCCAGAGCTTCCCGCAACAGATCCACAAGGGCCGCAACGCATCTGACATCAGTTGTAACGGGAGGGGGACTGCTGTTGACGATATTCGGTTTGACGATGATCTTCTCATAACCTTTCAGGAGCGAAAAAGCATCAACCCTGTTCAGGCCCGCTCTCAACGCATCGACGTACTCTTCCGGACCGTTGACGGATAACGAAAAAGCTGTGTCAGTCTCATTCCTTGTCTTTCCCATTTAAAAACCTTCTCTCTTATCATTGAAGAAATAGGGGTAACACTGTTTCTCTTTCCCGAAACAGCCCCACCGGGCAACGTCAAGAAAAGGCGATCTCCGGGAAGCGGGTTTTCACGCGCGGGAGAGCCGTTCCCGATGATGCAGCGATAACGGAGGGATATAGCAAAGGGGCACATGGAAGTGCCCCTCTTTTTGATCCTTACACAATGATACCTCTACTCAGAGATCGCCGCCTTCGAGGAGACCCGCAAATGTATCATGGTGGTCCTCCTCGTCCTGAAGAATATCTTTGAACAACTTCTCCGTGGTTTCGTCGCCTTCTTCCCTCGCTTTCTTGATTATCGCCTTGTAAAGCTCGATGGCGCCCTCCTCATCGTCCTTGTTCCTCTCGATCATCTCCTTCAGGTTCTCTCCCACAAAAATCGGCGCGGGCTTTGTCGTTGGGATTCCACCGAGATAGGCGAGCCTTTCAGCTATTGCCTCTGCGTGCTTCATCTCCACAATTCCAATCTTTTTCAGTTCATCTTTCACCGCAAAACCCTTCACTCCGCTCCAGAGAACGTGCTGCCACATGTACTGGATAGAAACCTGAAGCTCCCGGGCAACAGCCCTGTTCAGCATATCGAGAAGTTCGTTTGATACTGTCGTCTTGGACATGGTATCACCCTCCTTTCGAGATATCCCTGCTAACGAGACAGAAATGTGAGATTGACAGATAGTATAACTTATCACTATCGTATTTTCACATCAACCGGTTAATTTCGCGGTTGTGAAGGAAAAAAGTACGGTTATCGTCCCGACGGTTCGGCTTTGCCTCCCAAACCACCTAACTCTCATTCTAACCATATGAAATATAAACGTTATTATCTGGTCCTCTCTTTGCAATACCACATCCCGTCATAACAACAGGCAGCGGGGCAAGAGATATGCTGGTGAAAGCAGTAACGTCTGTCATACTTGGTGTCTCGGCAATCAAGGTTGACGTCGAAGTCGACGTCTCTCCGGGAATGTTCAATCACACGGTTGTCGGCCTTCCCGGTTCGAGCGTCAAGGAGAGCAGGGACAGGATCAGGACAGCCTTGAGAAATTCCGGGTTCTCTTTCCCCGATAAGAGGATAATCGTAAATCTCGCTCCCGCAGACATAAAAAAGGAGGGCAGTCTCCTCGACCTTCCTGTGGCCGCTGCCCTGCTCGCCGCAACCGGTCAGGTCTCAATGGATATTGCAAAAAATTACCTCATCACCGGAGAGCTTTCGCTCGATGGCACCATCAAGCCCGTCCAGGGAATCGTCTCCCAGGCTTACCTTGCAAAGAAACTGGGCCTCAGCGGGATAATCCTGCCGTCGAAAAATTTCTTTCAGGCCTCACTGATATCGGGCATAGATATCATTCCCGTCTCCTCCCTCTCGGAACTCGCCTCCTTTCTCAACGGAACCGAA
>JBFFNJ010000068.1:0-9842 GCA_041563215.1 Candidatus Deferrimicrobia bacterium
ACAGTGTGCATATCCGTCCTGGTTTTGGAAAAATCAAAAAATGCCCGGTCAATACGGAAACGACAGGGTAACGGTTATGAATCTCAAGGTGGAAAAAATATTTCCAGATAAAAATCTCATACTTATCAAAGGAGCTGTCCCCGGTTCCCGGAACGGCATGGTTATCGTGAGAACGGCGATAAAGAAAAAGCAGAAAACAAGCGCCCGGGGAGAAAATTCATAATGCCGAAGATAGAGATATTTAATGCTGACAGAAAGGTTGTGGGGGAAAAGGAGCTAAACGATTCCGTCTTTGGCGTTGACCCCAAGCCGCATCTGCTTCACACAGTGGCCGTGGCTCAGATGGCTGGGCAAAGAAGCGGAAATGCGAAAACGAAGTCTCGACACGAAGTATCGGGCGGGGGAAGGAAGCCCTGGAGGCAGAAGGGAAGCGGCAGGGCGAGAGCAGGGACCATACGCTCCCCGTTGTGGAGGGGGGGCGGTATCGCTTTCGGGCCCAAGCCACGTGATTTTAGCCAGAAAGTCAACAAAAAAGTGAGGAAATCCGCTCTCAGGACGGCGCTCAGCCTGAAGGTCAAAGAGGGGAATCTGGTTTTGCTCGATGAAATTCTTATCGAATCACCGAAGACGAAAGAATTTCTCAAGTTTGCTCAATTGCACGAATTAAAGAGCGCGCTCATCGTGGACGTTGAACCTTCGGTGAACCTCAGGCTCGGGGCGAGAAACCTGAGAGAATTCAAAGTGCTTCCACAGAAAGCCCTCAATGTCCTTGATATCCTTCGCTTCGAAAAGCTCGTTATTACGGGAAATGCTATCGGGATGATAGAAGAGGGGCTGGGAAAATGAAAAAATACCACATCATAAAAAGGCCGGTGATAACAGAAAAGTCTTCCTACATAAAAGATGTGGGGAACTACGTTGCCTTCGAAGTCGACAAGAGGGCAAACAAGGTACAGATCAAGAGAGCCATTGAAGATCTTTTCAAAGTGAAGGTTGTTGATGTGAAGACCATCGTTGTGCCGGGAAAAGAAAAAAGGCTCGGCCGCTCTGTAGGCCGCGTGCCCTCATGGAAAAAAGCCCTCGTCAAGCTGAAAGAGGGAGAAAAAATTGAGTTCTTTGAAGGGGTGTAAAATTAAGGGCGGAGAATTGTAATGGGAATCAAGCATTTTAATCCGACATCACCCGGAGTCAGGACGAAAACGGTCCTGACGTCGGACGATGTGACAAAGAAAAAGCCGGAAAAGTCTCTCACCCGCCGGTTGAAAAAATCGGGGGGAAGGAACAATCAGGGACGGACGACCGTCTGGTGCAGGGGAGGGGGGCACAAGAGAAGGTTGAGAATAATAGATTACCGAAGGGAAAAGATCGATATTCCGGCACGTGTAGCAGCCATCGAGTATGACCCGAACCGGTCTGCCAGGATTGCACTCCTCCATTACGTCGATGGTGAAAAGAGGTACATAATTGCACCGCTGGGGCTATCCGTGGGAGATACCGTTATTTCCTCTGATAGCGCCGACATAAAGCCTGCCAATTGCCTTCCATTGAAGAACATTCCCGTGGGAACACTCGTGCACAACGTGGAGTTGAAGATCGGTAAAGGGGGACAGATTGCAAGGGGTGCGGGCGCTGTCTGCCAGATTCTTGCAAAGGAAGGAAAGAATGCCCACGTGAAGCTTCCCTCAGGGGAGGTGCGGCTGATCAATTTACATTGCAGGGCCACCGTTGGACAGGTAGGCAACCTTGATTATGAAAACGTTTCCATCGGAAAGGCGGGCAGGAACCGGTGGCTCGGCAAGAGGCCAAATGTCCGTGGAACGGCAATGAACCCCGTTGATCACCCCCACGGCGGGGGCGAAGGCAAGGCGAAAGGTGGCAGGCACCCGGTGTCACCCTGGGGTATGCCGACGAAAGGGTACAAAACGAGGCGAAAGAAGCCGTCGGACAACTTTATCGTGAAAAGAAGAAAGTAAGGGAGGAGTTCCATGCCCCGGTCAGTAAAAAAGGGACCATTTGTTGATGAACACCTGATGAGAAAAGTCGACAGGGCCGTTGAAGCGAACGACAAGCGGGTCATAAAAACCTGGTCGAGGAGGTCGACCATTACCCCGGAGATGGTTGGCTTGACGTTTGCCGTACACAACGGGAAGAAGTTTTTCCCCGTTTACATAACGGAGAATATGGTGGGTCATAAACTGGGAGAGTTTTCCCCAACCAGGACTTTTTACAGCCATGCGGGGGACCGGAAAGCGAGAAGAGGTAAGTAATTCACCGGAGAAGTGTCATGGAGTCAAGAGCGTCTTTGCGTTATGTGAAGATTTCACCGAGGAAGGTGATGCAGATTGTGGACCTGATCAGGGGAAAGGATATCAACAACGCGATCTCCCTGCTGAAGTTCAGCAAAAAAGGGTCTGCCCGGATAGTGAAGAAAGTGCTGGATTCGGCAATTGCGAACGCCACGGAGACCGGGGAAATCGATCTGGATAACCTCTACGTCAAGAGGGCTTTCGTTGATCAGGGGCCGATGATGAAGAGATTCAGGGCCGCACCGATGGGAAGGGCACACATGTACCGGAAAAGGACGAGCCACATAACGATAATTCTGGACGAAAAGTAAAAGGAGGACGTTTTGGGACAGAAAGTGCACCCTTATGGCTTCAGGGTAGGAATCACCAAGGACTGGAAATCTAGATGGTATGCGAACAGAGATTACGCAAAGTTGCTGCAAGAGGACCTGGAGATAAAACAGTTCGTCAAAAACAAGATGTTTCATGCAGGCATAGCCGATGTTGAACTGGAGCGAAAAGCCAAGAAGGTCATCGTTCAGGTGAGAACTTCCCGTCCCGCCCTCGTAATCGGAAAGAAGGGGATCGAAATCGAATCGCTGAAGAGGGATTTACAGAAGATTACGGACAAAGAGATATCGGTCACCATTCACGAGGTGAGGAGGCCCGAGCTGAGCTCAATTCTGGTCGCGGAGAATGTTGCGACCCAGATACTCCGCAGGGTCGCCTACCGGAGGGCGATGAAAAAAGCCGTGCTGAACACGATGAAGTACGGGGCCAAGGGGATAAAGATAAACGTTGCCGGGAGGCTCGGAGGAGCCGAAATCGCGCGCTCGGAGTGGTACAGAGAGGGACGGGTTCCTCTTCACACAATCAGGGCAGATATAGATTATGGCTTTGCCGAATCCAAGACTACTTACGGTGTCATCGGTGTCAAGGTCTGGATATACAAAGGTGAAATTTTCGAGAAAGAGGGAGATGACGAAACCTGAGCTACAGGAGAGGTAAATGCGGGCTCCAAAAAGAGTTAAATACAGAAAAAAGCAAAAGGGAAGAATGAGGGGAAAAGCCCAGAGTGGAAATTATGTGGCCTTCGGCGAATTTGGGATAAAAGCCGTTCAGAGCGGGTGGATAACCTCGAGGCAAATTGAATCAGCCCGTGTTGCAATCACGAGGCATGTCAAGAAGGGGGGGAAACTCTTTATCCGGATTTTCCCGGATAAGCCCATAACGAAGAAGCCTGCTGAAACGAGAATGGGCAAAGGGAAGGGATCTCCCGAGTTCTGGGTAGCTGTCGTAAAACCGGGCAGAATTCTCTATGAGATCGAGGGCGTATCAAAGGAGGTTGCCAAGGAGGCATTCAGAAGGGCTTCCCATAAACTCCCGGTAAAAACAAAGTTTGTTACGAGGGAGATGTAAGATGAAGGCGAAAGAGATGAGGGATTTGACGCCCGAGGAGTTGACGCAGAAAGAAGCAGAGCTGGAGGACGAAATCTTCCGCCTCAAGATAAAAAGATTCACAACTGAGCTGGAGAACAAGATGCTCATCAGGAGCAAGAGAAGGATTCTTGCGAGAATAAAAACCGTAATCAAAGAAAAACAGATTGAGATTGGCGACATTTCTGAAGAGGTGAGTGAGTAAATGGTGGAAAAGAAAAGGGGACTCAGGAAATCAAGGATTGGCGAGGTGGTCAGTGACAAAATGGACAAGACCGTCGTCGTTCAGGTAACGAGGATTGTCATGCACCCCCTCTATAAGAAGTACGTCAGAAAGAGGGCAAAATACAAAGCCCATGACGAGCGGGGTGAATACAGGGTCGGCGATACTGTCCAGATAGTAGAGACCAAGCCACTGTCCAAAGATAAACGGTGGCGGGTTTCAAAGTTGATCGAGCGCCCCGAGATAAAATAAGGATTTTTGGGAGTCTTACCATGATTCAGATGCAAACAGTTCTTGATGCTGCCGACAACTCGGGTGCAAAAAAACTCTACTGTATCAAAGTTCTCGGAGGCTCGAGGAGGAGGTATGCTTCCCTCGGCGATGTGATCGTTGTAAGCGTGAAAGAAGCACTCCCAAATAGCAAGGTGAAGAAGGGCGACGTCATGAGAGCCGTTGTCGTTAGAGCTGTCAAGGAGATTCGGAGGCCCGACGGGACATATATCAAGTTCGATTCGAACTCGGCAGTCCTCATTAACCCCCAGGGAGAGCCGGTGGGGACGAGAATCTTCGGCCCTGTCGCCAGAGAATTGAGGGCAAAGAACTTCATGAAGATCATTTCACTTGCCCCGGAAGTGCTTTAAGGAGACACGAGATGGCCCAGGTCAAAATGAGGATCAGACGAAACGATATCGTCAAGATTATCAAAGGGAAAGACAGGGGAAAAGTCGGGAAGGTTATCAAGGTATTGCCCGAAAAAGGAAAGATCATCGTTGAGAAGGTCAACGTCGTGAAGAGACACGTAAGGCCGAGCAATGTCAACCCTCAAGGCGGTATTATCGAAAAGGAAACACCCATATTTGTCACAAATGCCATGATAATGTGTGACAAGTGCAACAAGCCCGTGAGGGTAGGGTACAAGATTACCGAAGCGGGGGAAAAGTTCCGTTTCTGCAAAAGCTGCGAAGAGATAATCGAGGCGAAAAAGAAATAGGGAAGAGGGACCAGGATGAAGCCCAGACTCTTGGAATATTACAAAACCGAAGTCAAACGGCAGATGATGGAGCAGTTCAACTACAAAAATGAGATGCAGGTTCCCAAATTATTGAAGGTTGTCGTCAACATGGGGGTCGGCGAGGCGATACAGAATATCAAGATGCTCGATTCGTCTATGGATGAAATCGCCCTCATAACGGGACAGAGGCCGATTGTGACAAAGGCACGCCTATCTATATCGAATTTCAAGTTGAGAAAGGGCATGCCGATAGGTGCCAAGGTTACTCTTCGGGGGGACCGGATGTATTTTTTCATCGACAAGCTGTTCAATGTAGCCCTTCCCCGGGTGAGGGATTTCAAGGGAGTCCTTCCAAGGGGTTTCGATGGAAGGGGCAATTACACGCTCGGTATAAGGGAGCAAATAGTCTTTCCCGAAATAAATTACGACAAGATAGAAAAAATAAAGGGTATGAACGTTACGTTTGTCACTTCGGCGAAAACGGACGAGGAAGCCCTGGCGCTGCTCAAGCTCCTGGGGATGCCGTTCCGCAATTAAAGGAGGGAGTGAATTGGCGAGGAAGTCTCAGCTCGAAAAGATGAAGAGGGAACCGAAATTCAAGGTAAGGAAAAAAAATCGCTGCAGGCGCTGCGGCCGCTCAAGGGGATTTTACAGAAAGTTTGAGCTCTGCCGGATATGTCTCAGGGAGCTTGCCCTCAGGGGAGAGCTTCCGGGCGTGAGAAAAGCGAGCTGGTAAAGGGGAGAAAACATGCCGATCAACGATCACATATCGAATTTGCTTGCGAGGATAAACAATGCCCAGATGGCGGGAAAGAATTCTCTCGAGCTTCCATCCTCCAACATGCTCGTTTCAATCGCGTCTATTTTGACGGAAGAAGGGTTTGTCGAGAGCTTCAAGTACAGAGAGGACACGAAACAGGGAATGTTGAAAATCAACCTGAAGCAGAGCCCTATTTACGGGTACGCCATACTCGGCATGAGAAGGATCAGCAAGCCGGGAAGAAGGGTGTATGTTGGGAAAGAGGAAATACCCATGGTAAAGAGGGGGTATGGAATCTGCATTCTCTCCACTTCCCGTGGCGTTATGACCGGCGACAAGGCTAAAGAGCAGGGCGTAGGTGGGGAGCTGCTCTGCGAAATCTGGTAAACGGAGAGGGATAATGTCAAGGATCGGAAAGGTTCCCGTCCACATTCCGGATGACGTCAAGGTAAATCTTGAAGGAAATACGCTGACGGTTACCGGAAAACGTGGGTCTCTTTCAAGGAAAATTCCCGAGGATATCAAGCTGAACATAGACAACGGGAAAATACACGTGACAAGAGCCAACCAGACCAAAAGGGCCCGGGCATATCACGGTCTCGTGAGGACTCTCGTGAGCAACATGGTGGAAGGTGTTTCCCGGGGGTTTGAAAAGGTACTGGAAATTCATGGCGTCGGCTACAGGGCGGAGATGAGGGGAAAGGACCTTCACCTCACCCTGGGCTATTCCCATCCCGTTCAATATCCGATAGCGGACGGGATAGAAATAACCATTGAGGAGAGAAATACGGTAATTAAAGTCTCCGGACACGACAAGGAGAAGGTGGGGCTCGTTGCGGCTGAGATCCGGGCGTTTAGAAAACCCGATGTTTACAAGAACAAGGGCATTCGCTACCGTGGCGAACGGCTGATCAAAAAAGCAGGAAAAGCAGTAGGAAAATGATGTAAATCCCCATACCAAAATCGGGAGTTTTAAAGATGGAAGTCAAGCAGAAAAGCTATCTAAGAGCAAGAAGGAAGAAAAGAATTCGCAAAAAGATATTCGGTGTAGCAGAGCGACCGAGACTGTCTGTTTTTAGAAGCGCAAAGCACATTTACGCGCAGATCATCGACGATTCGATAGGCAGCACGATCCTCACGGTATCGACGCTCAACAGGGATGTTAAGGAGAAGGTAAAGGGTCTCAAGAAAGCTGAGGCAGCGAAGGTGGTTGGTCAGGTCGTTGCGGAAAGAGCCATTGAGAAGGGACTGAAGAAGATCGTCTTTGACAGAAACGGATTCATCTATCACGGAAGGGTAAAAGCTCTCGCCGAGGGCGCCCGAGAGGGTGGCCTTGAATTCTGAGGGAATAATTTAAAAGGAGGCTTTTGATTTGACCAAGAGAATAAAACCTGACGGTCTGGATTTGAAGGAAAAGGTCATTCACATAAGCAGGGTTTCCAAGGTCGTAAAGGGCGGAAAGAGGTTTAGTTTCAGTGCCCTTACGGTAGTGGGTGATGGCAGTGGGATCGTAGGGTACGGTCTCGGAAAAGCCAATGAGGTTCCCGAAGCAATAAGAAAGGCGATTGAGAAGTCGAAAAAAAATCTCGTTAAGATACCCCTCGTGGAAGGAACGATACCCTATGATTCTCTCGGTGAGTTTGGAGCGAGCAAGGTGGTGCTGAAGCCGGCTTCGCCGGGGACTGGCGTGATAGCAGGTGGGGCAATCAGGGCTGTTGTCGAGGCAGCTGGCGTCACCGATATCCTCACAAAGTCTATCGGCAGCAACAATCCCCATAACCTCGTCAAGGCCTGCATCGATGGTCTCTTAAAAATTAAAGACCCCTCCGCCGTCGCAGCCTTTCGGAAAAGAGGGGAGCAGTGAGGAGGGGCAATGGGCAAAGAACTTAAGATAACGCTCAAGAAAAGCTTGATCGGCAAATCGGAAAAGCAGAGAAAGGTTGTCCAGGGACTCGGCTTGAGAAAGCTCAACAGGTCTGTTATCAGGCAGGACACGCCTGAAATCAGGGGAATGATTGAGAAGGTGAAGTTCATGCTCCACGTTGAGGAACGGAAAACGTAAATTTGGAGATGGCAGATGAGATTAGATGAGTTGAAGCCGCCTACCGGATCGAAGAAGAAGAGAAAAAGGGTGGGAAGAGGAAATAGTTCGGGAATGGGAAAGACCTGTGGCAGAGGTCACAAGGGGCAGGGCCAGAGATCGGGAGGCAAAACACTACCCGGTTTTGAGGGAGGCCAGATGCCTCTTCAAAGGAGGGTTCCCAAGAGGGGGTTTCGGAACATATTCAGGAAGGAATTCGCCATCGTCAACGTGGGGAGTCTGGATATGTTCAAGGATGGAGATGTTGTAGACATTCCCTTTCTCGTGAAAAATGGGCTCGTAAAAAACCTCAAAAGCGGCGTCAAGCTCCTGGGGAAGGGAGAGGTGACAAAGAAACTGAGCGTCAAGGTTAACAAAGCATCCCCGTCGGCTGTGAAAAAGATCGAAGCTGCCGGCGGTTCGGTAGAGGTTGGCTAACTTGTTAGGAAGTTTACAGAATATAACGAAGATCCCCGAGTTAAAGAAAAGAATACTCGTGACCGCCGGTTTTCTCGTCATTTACCGGCTCGGAGCCCACGTACCGACGCCCGGGATCGACACGCCTGCGCTATCGGCATTCTTCGCTCAACAGAGCGGAACGCTCTTTGGAATGATAGACATGTTTTCCGGAGGGGCTTTGCAAAGGCTTTCTGTTTTTGCCCTCGGGATAATGCCTTATATCAGCGCGAGCATCATTCTTCAGCTGCTCACGGTGGTTGTCCCTTACCTTGAAAGGCTATCAAAAGAGGGGGAGCTGGGCAGGAAAAAGATCAATCAATACTCGAGATACGGCACGGTTTTTCTCAGCGTGATCCAGTCGCTTGGCATCGCGATAGGTATCGAGGGGATGAAAGTGGCATCGGGAGCCTCTGTTGTCTATCATCCGGGTTGGAGTTTCCGGTTGCTCACCGTTTTGACGCTCACTTCGGGGACCCTGTTTATCATGTGGATCGGTGAACAGATTACGGAGAGAGGAATAGGAAACGGAATATCCCTGATTATTTTTGCGGGGATCGTGGCCCGGATGCCGAGTGCCATCGTCAGAACAGGCAGGCTCGTCAAAGCAGGCGAACTGAGCCTTTTCATCCTTCTTTTCCTTGTTGCACTCATGGTTTTCGTCGTTGCCATCATTGTGTATTTTGAAAGGGCTCACAGGCGCATACCGATCCAGTACGCAAGAAGGGTCGTGGGCAGAAGAGTATACGGCGGACAGAGCACTCACCTTCCGTTGAAGGTAAATACCGCGGGTGTCATACCGCCAATTTTTGCCTCGTCCATCCTGCTCTTTCCCGCAACGCTCGCCAACTTCATACCCCACCCCGTTACACAGAACATATCGACATATCTGACACCGGGGCGGGTACTCTATGAGCTGCTCTATGTGGTGTTCATCATATTCTTCTGCTATTTTTACACGGCAGTTACCTTCAATCCCGTCGATGTTGCGGACAATGTTAAAAAATATGGAGGCTATATCCCCGGAATCAGGCCCGGGAAGAGGACGGCGGAATATATCGACCTCGTGCTTACGAGAATAACCCTCGGCGGCGCTCTCTACGTTGCGGCAATCTGCGTTCTTCCTTCAATTCTCATCAACAGGTTCAACGTTCCGTTCTACTTCGGAGGAACGGCATTGTTGATCGTGGTCGGGGTTGCTATGGACACGGTTCAGCAGATAGAGACTCACCTTTTGTCCAGACACTATGAAGGTTTTCTGAAAAAAGGGAAAGTGAGAGCAAGGAGGTAAGGGGATGAAGGGCATCATACTCCTTGGGCCGCCCGGTGTTGGAAAGGGTACCCAGGCAAAAAAGATCATGGAGCGGTATGGCATCCCGCAGATATCGACGGGAGACATGCTGAGGGAAGCGGTGAAGGAGGAGACGGAGCTCGGGCTGAAGGCAAAAATGTGCATGGATAGCGGCGCCCTCGTACCCGATGATGTTGTCATCGGTATCGTAAGGGAGAGACTTCAAAAACCCGATTGTAACAGCGGGTTCATACTCGACGGATTTCCCAGAACGATTCCTCAGGCTGAGGCGCTTGGA
>JBFFNJ010000069.1:0-9829 GCA_041563215.1 Candidatus Deferrimicrobia bacterium
TCAACACATTTTTCGATGATGGCATCGTCGGACACATTGCCTTTGCAGACCCTGTTTGCGGTGAACTGGCTCAGATTTTGTACAGTGCTGCAAGCCGGGTGGTGGAGAGAGTTCACAACGGCGGGACGTATATATGCATCGAGGGCCCCCAGTTTTCGACGCGTGCCGAGTCCCTCGTGTATCGTTCTTTCGGGGTCGACGTGATCGGCATGACGAATATCCCGGAAGCGAAGCTGGCAAGAGAGGCAGGGCTGTGCTATTCAACAATGGCGCTTGCGACAGATTATGACTGCTGGCACGAGAGCGAAGAGGATGTGACAGCTGAAAAAGTGGTCGAAGTCCTGAAAAGAAACGTTGCGAACTCGAAAAAAATTATCCTGGAAGTAGCCATGAACCTTCCCGGTGAGAGAGGCTGTTCCTGTTCCCAGGCATTGAAAAATGCCATAATGACTGCAAGGGACAGGATTGCACCGGAAACTTACGAGAAACTGAAACCCATCATTGGAGACTTCCTCAAATAGACCAAAGGAGATCTTATGAAAAAGTTACTCTCTTTTCTTACCCTGGTATTTCTTGTCTCTGCTCTCGCATCGTGTGCTGCCACGAACAAACAGCAAAAAAAGGAGGCTGAATCAAGACTCCGCCTCGCGGTGGGATATCTACAGGATGGGAAGATTTCAGCAGCCCTCGCGGAGCTCGATAAAGCCGAAAAGCTCGACTCGAACAATCCGGAAATTAAGCTCGCTATCGGACTCGTCCATTTAAGGAGAGGTGATCTCGAACTCTCTGAGAAATATATGCTGAAAGCCGTTGCAATTGATGAAGATTATGCGGAGGCGTACAACAATCTGGGCCTTCTCTACAGCAGGATGGGGAAGAGCGAAAAGGCTATCGAGTACTACACCAAGACCCTGGAGAACGTCCTCTACCCGACACCCGAGAGAGCCTATAACAATCTCGGCATCGAATACGAGAAGATGGGTTTGGTAGACAAGGCCGAGGAGATGTACCTGCGGGCCTCATCGATCTCTCCAACATTTCCCGCAACTCATTTCAATCTCGGAAGGATTTATACGCAGAAGGGTGATTACGATGAGGCGATACAGCATTTCAAAAGGGCTATCAAACTGAGTCCAGGGTACGTCTCTGCGCACTTTCAGCTCGGCACCGTGTATCTGAAGAAAAAAGATTATGAAAAGGCCCTGGAATCATTCAGGAAAGTTGAGGAGATCAGCACTTCGGATGATGTTAAAAATATGGCACGAGAGTATATCGAACTTATTGAAAGGTAAAGGGGAAAGGTTTGCCTTCGATAGCATTGAAAGAAGCTCGAGAGAAGAAGAGGATAACCCTTGAAGAGGCTTCCCGGGTTCTCAAGATAAGCAAATCCTATATCAATGCCATCGAGGATGGTGATTTCGACGTTCTCCCGGAACCCGTTTTCTCCAAGGGCTATATAAAGAGTTACTGCCAGCTCCTCGAGGTCGACCCGAAAGAGATGTTGGATAGCTACAACGAATACATCTCTGAGAAGGAGCCGGTCAAACTCGAACCCCTTAAGCCGATACCGGGCAGAGACAGGAGAAGAATCCGTCTGAAAGGTTGGCCTGCGTGGATCATTACGGCTCTGGCCATACTTGTTCTGATCGTTTCGGTGCTGGGCTACCAGATTCGGAAGGAGAAAAACAAGCTCGCCCTCCGGGCAAAACTCGAAACGGAGTTTGCACATAACGCCGCTGACATGGTGGAGCAGACCACGGAAAAAGGGGAGGGAGAGAGCGTGCAGGCCCCGGGAAAAGAGGAAGAAAAGGTTGGGTCTGATAACAATGGAATCAAGGTGAGGGAGGGAGATAAGGGATTGAATCTCAACCTCGAAGCCAAGGAGCTAACCTGGCTCTACATAGTCCCTGACAGCGGAAGCCCGATAGACGTAACGCTCTATCCCGGTGACCGGTTGAAGGTAAAAGCCAAGAAGACCATCAAGTTCAAACTGGGAAATGCCGGTGGTGTCTCGGCGGTCCTGAACGGGGAAAAATTAGGACCTCTTGGGAAATCGGGGGAAGTGGTTGAAAAGACGGTGAGTATGGAGGGAGAGGAGTGAGAGAGGCAAATGTTCGCTGCAGAAAGTGCGGAAAGATCATGGGAAAAGAGAAGGTCGACTACGACCACATTCACTGGGGTTGCATCTGCGGGTACAAAGAGAAAACCTACTATGCGAAACGGACAAGGAGAGTCAACCCCTATGAGACGAAGTTTTCTCACCCCGTTCTCGATCTTGAACGCGGGGGAGCAATTTCACTTTTTGCCGAAGAGGACAGGAAAGTCGAGCTATTGTCCCTTGAGGAAATAAGCAGGCTTACTGCCTCCTCCGAGCCTCTTCCGTTGGTGCTTGCCGACATCGTAAAGAGCATCGCACGCAGGATGCAAGTGGAGGTCTGCTCTATTTATCTCATGAAGAGAAAGTACCTCGTCCTCACTGCCACCCATGGTCTTTCGGAGAAATCTGTGGGAGTGGTCAAATTAAAACCGGGTGAGGGAATAACGGGTGCGGCTGCACTCAGTGATGGCCCGATAGTGGTGAGCGATGCGTCTGCTGATGATCGTTATAAGTATTTTGCCGTTACGGAGGAGGAAAAATACAAGGGGATGTTGTCCTGTCCGATCAGAGATGGAGATCAGCTCCTTGGCGTGTTAAACGTTCAAACAGTGAAGATGCACTTCTTTAACCCCTTTGAGATGAACTATATAAATATAGTTTCCAATCTGATCAGGAACTGCCTCAAAATAAGAGGGAAGAAAAGATAGGAAGTGAAAGGTAACCTACAGGAGCTGTCTCTATGCTTCTCAAAGAGCAGTATGAAAAACTGCTTGCCCTCGTCGAGAAGATGGACGACGATGCCGTCGGTGCCATGCTCACGATGCTTCACCCCTCGGACATTGCGGACTTCATAGAGGTCCTCGATGAGGAGTCAAAGAAATATGTTTTCAGCCTTCTCGACTCGAGGATCGCTTCTGACGTGATAGCCGAGCTCAACGTGGATGCCAAAGGCGAAATTCTCGACGGCATCGAGGCTACCAGGCTAGCTGCCATCGTCGACGAGATGGACTCTGATGATGCGGCGGATATATTTGATGAGCTGAGTCCGGTTCAGCGTTTGGCCGTTCTCGAGGGGATAGACGAAGAGGATAGGGCCGAGGTAACGGAGCTCTTGAAGTATGAGGATGATACCGCAGGCGGTATCATGTCTCTTGAATTCATCTACGTTTATGAGTTTCAAACGGTACAGGAAGTAATAAACCATATCCGGGTCAGGCGGGAACAGATCGAGCAGGTTCACTTTATCTATGTTGTTGATAAAAAGTTTCACTTGCGGGGGATAGTGAGGTTTGTGGAGTTGCTGCTCTCTGACCCCAAGGAGCGCATAATCGAGGTTATGGAGCCCCCCCCCTATGCGATTAAGCCCGAAACGGATCAGGAAGAGGTTGCGAAAATATTCAAAAAGTACGACACACCTTCGATGCCCGTTGTGGACTCGGAAGGAAAGCTTCTGGGTCGCATAACTTTCGATGACGTGATGGATGTGGTGGACGAAGAGGCAACGGAAGACTTTTTGCGACTTGCAAACGTCGACATAGCAGAAAGGGTATTTGCCGATACCCTTTCCACTGCGCGGAAGAGGCTTCCCTGGTTATCGGTGAATCTCTTTACCGCGCTCCTTGCGGCCTGGGTTGTGGGTCTCTTTGAAGACACAATCGGTCAGTTTGCTTTCTTGGCCGTGTTTATGCCCATAGTAGCCGGCATGGGAGGCAACGCGGGAACGCAAACCCTCACCGTCGTCGTGAGGGGGATTGCTCTTGGTGACCTCGATTACGGCGGGGCCAAGAGGGTTCTTCTCAAGGAGATCATGGTGGGATTGTTGAATGGTATGATAAACGGGCTCCTGATGGGCGTCGTTGCCTATCTGTGGAAAGGACTGCCCGTTGTTGGTCTTGCTATTTTTCTGGCAATGGTAATCAACCTCTTCGTGGCGGCTTCTTTTGGTACCATCGTTCCCCTCTTTCTTCGAGCAATTAAAATTGATCCTGCCCTTGCCTCCGGGGTTATTGTGACTACCGCCACGGACTGCATGGGCTTTCTCTCCTTTCTCGGTCTTTCGACCCTATTTCTCAAGGAATTCATCTGAGTGTCATGGGACGGGCCTCGTTCATTACGGAAGGGATAAAGCTGAAAGAATTCCTCTTCAGGGAATCGGACGTGTCCTTGCTGATCTTTACCGAGAGCAGGGGCACAATCAGAGCCGTAGCCCCGGGGCTGAAGAGGAGCAGAAAGAGATTTCCCGGTTCGATTAGAAAGTTATGCCTCTATGAGTTTAGTCTTTCCGTGAGTAAAAAAGATTACTACATGGTGAGCGAAGCCAGGTTTTTACAGGCATTCGAGGAAATTGCGCACAATTTCAAGGCCTATTGCGCGGCGGACTATATTCTCCAGGTAATTCAATATTTTTATCTCGAAAACATGGCATCTTCCTATGTTTATCAATCGATGAGGATGTTCCTGGAGGCACTTGCCTCCGGAAAGGATATAATTTCGACCGTAAAGTGGATGGAAATCAGAGTGCTTTCCGATTCGGGCTTCCTTTCAAACATTACAATCTGCTCCCGCTGTTCCCGCGTTTTTCGAGAAGAAGATAAAGGATATTATCACAGGGAAAACAGTTATATACATTGTAAAAATTGCAGAATAGTGGGGAAATATATAATAATAAGCAGGACAATGAGGGAAAAAGTAACCGCAGCGCTTGATTTGGGGTGCGCAGAATTCAGCCCGTTTCCCGAGCATGAAAGCAGCTCCATAAACAGGATTACAACCGAAGTCGTTCTGGAAAAACTCGGCTTCGTTCCCAAGCCTCTCATCCAAATCGCGCCGGATTTGAAACTGGGAAGCTTGAAAACCCTCTAATTTCTTATATTCTTGACACCATATATGTTTAATGATATTTTTTTATATTCCTTTCTGTTTGTTTATTGTATAAAACTAAAACCCATCGGAGGTAAAAGGTGAATTTTCAGGATCTTATCATCGCACTTCAAGAGTTCTGGGCACGGAAAGGATGCGTAGTGCAGCAACCGTATGATATCGAGGTTGGAGCTGGCACTTTCAACCCTGCCACCCTGCTTCGCGTTCTTGGCCCTGAACCTTGGAATGTTGCTTACGTAGAGCCCTCCAGGAGGCCTACCGACGGAAGATATGGTGAAAACCCGAATCGTCTCCAGCACTATTACCAGTTTCAGGTAATCATGAAACCCTCGCCCTACAACATACTGGATTTCTACTTCGAGAGCCTTGAGTCCTTCGGGATAGATCCGAAAAAACATGACATTCGGCTCGTTGAGGATGACTGGGAGAGTCCGACCCTCGGTGCGTGGGGTCTGGGCTGGGAGGCATGGCTCGATGGAATGGAGATTACCCAGCTGACCTATTTCCAGCAGGCAGGAGGCCTCGACCTCAAACCCGTTTCCTTTGAGATTACCTACGGTATAGAGAGGATCGCAATGTATCTTCAGGGGGTTGACAACGTCTTTGACCTTCAGTGGATTGGAGATGTGACGTATGGCGATGTCTACCACCGCGGGGAGGTGGAGTTTTCGATATACAACTTTGAAGAGGCGGACGTACCGATGCACTTCTCTCTTTTTGAAATGTTTGAGAAGGAGTGCAGGAGGCTCGTGGAGAAAAATCTGGTTCTCCCGGCTTTCGACTACTGCTTGAAATGTTCCCACACGTTCAATATGCTCGATGCCCGGGGAGCAATTTCGGTTACAGAGCGGACATCCTATATCGGTCGTGTCCGGACCCTGGCGCGCATGTGTGCCGAAGGATACCTGAGGATGAGGGAAGAGCTTGGATATCCTCTTCTGCATAAATCATTCAAATAAAAAAAGTGAGAGAGGAAGGCATGAGCAAAGAACTACTTATTGAAATAGGGTGCGAGGAAATTCCGGCAGGCTTTATCGGACCGGCCCTCGAGGCGGGTGAGAAGTATCTCGAGGAAGAGTTGAGAAAGAAGCGGATAACCTTCTCCCGAATTCAGATCACCGGTAGCCCGCGGAGGCTGGTGTTCAGGATCAAAGACGTGGGAGATAGGCAGGAGACACAGGAGTCACTCGTTCTCGGCCCCCCTGAAAGTGTTGCTTTCGATGCGTCTGGAAAGCCCACGAAGGCAGCATTGGGATTTGCGGCATCATCCCATCTGAAGGTGGAGGATTTGAAAATATTCGAAACCGAAAAGGGAAGATATCTCGGGTACCAAAGGAAGGAGGATGCTTCAACGGCAGAAGAGCTGTTCCCCGATATGCTGACGGGGCTCCTTCCCGCCCTGCCGTTTAAAAAGTCCATGAGGTGGGCTGACCTGGATATCAGGTTTGCGCGGCCCGTCCACTGGATCATCGCCCTTTACGGGAATAAAGTCATAGATGTCTCTTTCGGGAACGCGAGTTCCTCTAACTTCACCTTCGGGCACAGATTTTTAAAACCTGAGAAGATTACCATCACCGAACCCTCGGAATATGTGGAAAAGCTCAAAGAGGCTTTCGTCATCGTTGATTTCGATACGCGGAAGGAGATAATACGGAAGCAGCTAAAAGACATAGAAAGCAAGATCGGTTTCAAGTGGGTTGCGGATGAGAGTCTCCTGGAAACCGTTGCCAATCTTGTCGAGTACCCCGTGACGGTTGTCGGAAGCTTCGAGGAGTCATACCTGGAACTGCCCAAGGAAATTCTGGTAACAACCATGAAGGAGCACCAGAAATACTTCGTTTTTGAAGATGAGAAGGGAAATCTTTTCCCCGGTTTTGCAACGGTGTCCAACATTATCACCGAAGATATGGATGTGGTGGTCAGAGGAAACGAGAGGGTGCTCAAGGCAAGGCTGTCGGATGCGGACTTCTATTACAAAGACGACCTGAAAGATACTTTGATCAGCAAGAAGGATAAACTGAAAGAGGTCATTTACCAGTCCGACCTCGGCACCTATTTCGACAAGGTGGAAAGGGTAGAGCAGCTTTCCAGGAAGATCGCGGAAAAGGTAGATCCCGCCAAGGCGGACCTGGCGGCGAGGGCTGCAGCTCTGTCCAAAATCGATCTCATTACCGGTGTGGTGTACGAGTTCCCCGAGCTCCAGGGAATTATGGGAAGGGACTACGCTCTCAAGACGGGAGAGGAAAAGGAGGTTGCCGAGGCGGTATTTGAGCATTATCTTCCCAGAGGAGCCAGGGATATGCTGCCCGGAACCGGAACCGGTGCGATTGTTTCTATTGCCGACAAAGTCGATACCATCTGTGGTTGTTTCGGAGTCGGCCTGGTGCCGACGGGGACACAGGACCCTTACGCCCTGAGAAGGCAGGCGATAGGAGTGGTAAATGTCATCATCGACAAAGCCTATGACCTCTCCCTCTCGGAGTTGGTCACGTGGGCGGTAAAAAACCTAAAGGATCGCATAAAAGGGGAAGAAGGATCGATCATTGCCGACGTGTTGGAGTTTTTCCGGGGCAGGCTGCCGGGCGTCATATCTTCTGGAGATGTGGACCATGAAATAATTGACGCGGTGCTCAACGTAGGATTCGACAATGTCCTCGATGCCAGGGGGAAGGTTGAAGCCCTTTCAACCTTCAAGCGGAGCGAGTCGTACGAATCCCTGATCACCGGTTTCAAGAGGGCTCAGAACATAACGAAGGGGGCTCAGTTTGCAGATACCGTGTCGCCGGAGCTTTTCGATCACGATGAGGAGAGGGATCTGTACCAGGCTATCCTGGAGACCAGGGAATCGGTGGAGAGTCTGGTCGCGAAAAAATCCTACGGGGACGCCCTGGAAAAGCTGGCTTCTCTGAGAAAACCCATCGATCTGTTCTTCGAAAAAGTGCTCGTTATGGATAAAGACGAGAATCGAAAAAATAACCGGCTGGCGCTTCTGTCTGAATTGACGGGACTTTTCAGCTGGATAGCGGATTTTTCTCAATCCAGAAAGTAGATGAATTTATTCATATAAACGGAGGGATCGGAGATGGCAAATAAGTACGTATATTTTTTCGGGGCTGGCAAGGCAGAGGGAAGAGCTGAGATGAAGGATCTTCTCGGCGGGAAGGGAGCAAATCTTGCAGAAATGACGAATCTCAAAATCCCCGTTCCCCCCGGTTTTACCATAACCACCGAAGCCTGCAACATATTCTACAGAAATCGGGGGAGGGTCCCGAAAGGGATAATCGATGAGGTGGATAAGAACCTCAGAAGGCTGGAAAAGTTATCGCGGAAAAAATTCGGGGATCCCAACAACCCCCTTCTCGTATCCGTCCGGTCGGGTTCAAGATTCTCCATGCCCGGGATGATGGACACGGTTCTCAACCTCGGTCTCAACGACAATACGGTGAAGGGCCTCGCGAAAAAGTCCGTCAATGAGAGATTTGCCTATGACTGTTACCGGCGATTCATAACCATGTTCTCAGACGTTGTCCTCGGCATTCCGAAAGACTATTTCGAAGAGATTCTCGAAGAAAGAAAAAGCGAAAAGGATATAGATCTTGACACGGATCTTGGCACCGATGATTTGCAGTTCATCGTCAAGAAGTTCAAAGACCTGGTCAAAAAAAGGTTAAAAAAGCCCTTTCCTCAGGCACCCGACAGGCAGCTCAAAATGGCCATCGAGGCAGTGTTCAGGTCGTGGAATAATCCCCGGGCAAAATATTACCGCAAATCCCACAATATACCCGATAACCTCGGGACGGCGGTTAACATTCAACTCATGGTTTTCGGGAATATGGGAAATGATTCCGCCACGGGCGTGGGATTTACCCGGAACCCCTCTACGGGGGTAAAAGAGTTCTACGGGGAATATCTGTTGAACGCTCAGGGTGAGGATGTGGTTGCCGGCATACGAACGCCGAAGGGGCTGAAAGAGCTGAAAAAAGATATGCCATCCGTTTTCAGCGAGTTGATAGATATTACGAAGAGACTCGAGAAACATTACCGGGATGTCCAGGATTACGAGTTCACCGTTGAAAATGACCACCTCTACATGTTGCAGACCAGGTCAGGCAAGAGAACGGCCACCTCCGCCGTCAAGATTGCGGTTGATATGGTCAAGGAAAAGTTGATTTCGAAGGAAGCGGCTATCCTTCGGGTCGAACCTGGTCAGATAGATCAGCTTCTCCACCCCATCATAGATCCCAATGCCAGTTACACGGTGATTGCAAAAGGTCTTCCTGCTTCTCCCGGTGCTGCAACGGGGATGGTGGTATTCAATGCAGACAGGGCGGTTGAGCTTGCAACGGAGGGCAAGCCGGTGATTCTCGTGAGAAAAGAGACCAGCCCCGACGATATCCACGGGATGGATGCGGCAAAGGGAATATTGACGGCCAAAGGGGGAATGACCTCCCATGCGGCGGTTGTGGCAAGGCAGATGGGGAAGACCTGCGTGGCGGGTTGTGACGATATAGATATCGACGAGATGACAAACAGGTTTGCCGTCCAGGGGAAAACGATAATGGAGGGAGATTTCATTACCTTAAACGGGTCTATGGGAGAGGTGATACTCGGCGAGGTCCCCCTCATGACGCCCGAACTGACAGGGGCATTTGGCGTTTTGATGAAATGGGCGGATTCATTCAGAAAGATCGGTGTCAGGGCGAATGCTGATATCCCGAGGGACGCGAAGGTTGCACGTGAATTTGGGGCGGAAGGGATAGGCCTCTGCAGAACCGAGCACATGTTTTTTGCAGAGGACAGAGTCAATATCATGCAGAAGATGATTCTCGCAAGGACGGTGGAAGACAGGAA
>JBFFNJ010000070.1:0-9816 GCA_041563215.1 Candidatus Deferrimicrobia bacterium
CGAGGAGCCGCTCGAGGTAGACGGTTTTATCGGCGATTTTCACCCCGCTCCCTTCATATATCCGGGTGACGAGGGCAATGCGGTGGGACGGAATCCCCGTCGGCAGGCGGTGTCCTGCCTTGACGTTTGTCAGGTGAAGCTCGACTTCCAACCCGGCATCAGACCGTTCAACGGTGCCCCTGACATCGAAGGCCTCTTTCATCCGTGCGGGTACGTGCCCGCCTCTCATGGCATGGTTGGGAGGGAACTTCCGATATCTGGAAGTATTTACGTACTTTTCATCTCCGTACAGTTCGGGCAGGTGGCAATACTGGCACTGGATCCCCTTTCCCTGGTAGAAGCTCTCATTCCACTCGGAATAGGTGGAGAGTATGGGAACACCATCCCGGTTGGTAAAATTATGGCATCCTGCACAGAGCTCGGCCTGCAGCATTACGGGGGATGATTCGATGCCGTGGTGTGCGCCGGCCGCAACTTCCCTGGAGCGCCTCTTCACCCCCGGGGTGTTGGTGAACCGGGGCAAACCCCCATCGTTACGGACCTCCGTCACCGTGTGGCAGAAGCCGCAGGTGACGCCCTCCCCCTCAATCGTTTCTCTTTCGATTGAACCCGCCACCAGCGATCCCGCAGGAGCGTGGCAATTGATGCAAAGTTCACCCTGTGACGGTTGTTCGCTGTTCAGATCCTGAAAAACATCCCTGAAAAGGGGATCGGTAAAAGAGGATGCGTGCACGGAACCGCTCCACTGATCGTATATTTCCTCGTGGCATCCCCTGCAGGCATTGGCACTCAGAAACATGTGGGCACGCGTGTATGGAGTGAAAAACAGAGAAATGGCCAGGAAGATAAGAGCCGCACCTTTGCATTTCCTGATTGCCGAAGGAGCTTCAGTGAGAAAATTGTCCATGATTCCCCTACCATTAGAGAGGTTTACAGCATTAAATGGGCATGCGGTTAATCGCAAATAAGCAGTGGATCGAGGGGCGTCTGGATAGGCCCTTCTTCACCCCGCATAGCTCCATGCATAAAAGAGTGGACACTGATACAATAGATTGTAGTAATTATTTCCGGTAAGTCAAGAAACATAAAGAAACATAATGGAGGGAGAAAGCACCGGTAAGAGAACCTTCCTGCCCCGGCTTTTTCATCAGTACCCGTGGTTTCCGCGGTCCCGTTTACAGGGCCGCTTGCTCCTTTGAGATTTGCCCTTTCAAGCGACGGGTAAACTCGATATCATTGTAGTGTACGCAAAAAACCCTAACCGCACTTCGGAGCAAGGGCACTTATCACCAGAAAGACCGGGGGGAGAAATGGAGATCACGATCGAGGGGAGATTTGAGGACCTTGCGTGGCAATGTGAATGCGGAAAAGAGGTAAGCGTGCACAGGATCATGTACTACACGAAAAACGGCAAGATCAAGTACCGTCCCCTGGTGGATGCGCACGTGCACGAGGCAACCGGCGAGGGGAAACTGCCGCGCATGAGGATGAACTGCCCCGAACGGGATTGCGACAATTTCCAGATATTCATCGACAGGGTAACCCCCGTACGCGAGGGAAACAAGATTGTCGGGGCTGTTCTCGAGGGTCACTGCGACGGTATCTGCGAAAAGAGGGTCTTCCAGGGTTTCCCCGT
Organism: Candidatus Deferrimicrobia bacterium; assembly: GCA_041563215.1. Lineage (GTDB taxonomy): Bacteria > Desulfobacterota > Deferrimicrobia > J040 > J040 > WVXK01. The sequence continues at coordinate 1,637 of JBFFNJ010000070.1, forward strand.
CGAGAAGCCGGTGGCGTGACCTACACATCAAAAGGGCATATTTTGCCCGCCCCTATCTTCTGAACAGCCCATCGACCTCCAGCCCCTTCCTGCGCCTCTTTTTCCTGCGGCGGCGGAAGATGAAGAGGATGAACGCAACGACAAGGACGATGAAAAATATGATGAGCGAGATGAGCTGCGTGTAGGTAACGGTAGGCTTTTCCCTGAAAGAGATGGCGCGGCCCCTTTTGAAATACTTTTTCGCCGCAGATACCACCTCCTCCGGGGAGACCCTCTCGAGGAGATCTTCGTCGTTTACGAACCGCTCGTCCCTCTCCGCCTCGTAATACACCCTGGCGTAGTAATCCGCCTTTTCGGCATTGGTCTGGTATGCCCGGGTCATTCCCAGGAGGAGGCCACTTTTTACCTTCTTGAACTCCTCAGGTTTCACCTTTCCACCGGATACCTCGTCGATCACCTCCCAGGTGGCGGAGAGCGCTTCGTCCATCTTGCCGATATCGACGTCGGCGAGCACGTGGAATATGCCGTAATTCTTCTTCGCCGAAAACCAGGCCCCCGGTGAATAGGCGAGCCCCTTCCGGATCCTCAGAAATTCGTACATCCTCCTGTCGAGGTATTCCCCGAGAACCCAGAGGGCCGGGTAATCGGGGGACCCCTTCCCCTCCGTCCTGAACAGGAGCCCGACCGTGGCGTCCGTATCGACAATGGGGGAGAAGGTCCCGGTTACCTCGGCGGGTTCCGCGGGGTAGGGGGGAGCCTCCTCGCCTCCCCGATAGGCGTTTCCCGGCTCCATCTTCCCGAAGGTTCTCTCTACCCTCTTCATCAGCGCTTCGCTGTCGAACTCGCCAACGGCTATAAGGATCATGTTGCGGGGAACGTAGTACCGTGTGTAGGCCGCACGTATCTCCTCCCTGGATATCCCCTCCGCCGTCTCGAGCCGGTCACGCCGGTACTTCTCGCCGGGCAGCAGCGCTTCGTACGCCTTCGAAAATGCCGATCTCCCTATGCCGCGCCGGTAGAGCCACTTTCTCAGCTTCGACGGCCGGCCTCCCATCTCCCTGAGCAGAACCTCCCTCGTCACCTCCACCTTCTCCGGCTCCATCTGCGAGTCGGTGACGATCTCGTGGAAAAGATTCAGTCCCCGGCTCACGTACCCGCTGTAGAGGTCCATTTCGAAAACGGTTGCCCGGTCGTTCGTCGATGCGTTCCAGTTCCCGCCGTAGGATTTCACGATCTTTTCGAGCTCCTCCTCGGTGTGCTGCGAGGTCCCCGTAAACAGGAGATGTTCCAGGAAGTGGGGAATCTCCCTCTTCCCGTGAGGAAAATCGAGGGTCCCCACCTTGACGACGAGGCGGAAGGAGACATTATGGGCGCCCTCCTGTACGTTCTTGACCACCTGCAGTCCGTTCTCGAGCACCGCGTATTCGGTGTCATAGAGCCCGGGCGGGCTGTACTCACTCGCCCGGAGGAGATGGGGATGGATATGGAGCACACAAGAAAGTAACGCTATGATCACAGGGATTCGCCGCATGCCTCTATATTCGAGACCACTCCTTGTTCTGTCCTTTCAGGTTACAATAACCATACCAATTTTTCTCACAATCCTCCACTACCTCTTCGGGCTTTCAAAAGAACCGTGATACAAGGACACTGGGCGCTTTAAAGCCCCCTGCTCTCGAACCAGGAAAAGAGAAGCAGCCCGCCAACGACGAAGAGGAAGACGATGAACCAGTGGTTAACCCCGATCACCTGGGAAAAGGTTATCTTGCCGAGGTTCCCCCAGGAAAGCACCGTTGCCTTCATCAGCGGATATGCCTCTGCGTAGAGCGCCGCGCCTCCGATCATCCCGATGATTCCAAAGAGGGCATCCCACCTGCCCTCTCCGATCGCGCCCGCCGAGGTTCCCGGGCAGTACCCGAGAAGCCCCCACCCCGCTCCGAAGGTGAGGCCACCCAGGATGTTCGCCCCCAGGTCAGTCGGCTTGACCGACAGCTTCACCATGCCCATGTCATGGAGCAGATACACGCCTACCATTCCCACCAGGACCGTGGAAAGCATGAACTTCACGATCGTCATGTCCTTGAAAAGAAGCGCGCCGAGCTGCCTGTCGTAGCGAAGAACCCGTGCCTTTTGCAGGAGAAACCCGAAAAGCATGCCCGTTACGAGACCATACAGGAGCATCTTCATCGTCCCTTACCTCCCCCGTACATGAGCCGGGCCACGATGACACCGCCCAGGAAGAAACAGACAAGTGCTATGAAACCGCTTACGGCCAGCTGGAGCGAACCGCTCAGCCCGTGTCCGCTCGGTCACCCGCCGGCCAGTCTGGCTCCGAACATTGCTATCACGCCGCCTGCGAGGGCCACGGCACCTCTCTTTGCGGGTCCGCTTCCGAATCGTGACTCCCAGAGGTCCGGCACCGCCTGTGACTTGAAGGTCCCCGAGGTGATGGAAGCAGCCAGCGCTCCCAGGAAGATACCGAAGACGAACATCCACTGCCAGTCCACCACGGGGGCCTTTTTCACGAAATACTCGAGCTTTTCCACCCTGCCCGGGGCGAGGATCTTCTCGATCATCCCGGCGGTGCGGACGAATGATGTGGACGCACCGAAGTACTTTCCCGCCACCAGAACGGAGAGAACGACGACGAACCCGGAAAGGGCCCCCGCCAGGTAGGGACTCCAGGCTTTTTCATCAATTTTTTCCATAGCCTTACCCCCTTTCTAGCGCCGATAAATGAGCATTTTTTTAAAAAAAGCAAGAGCCGTTCAATGCATCGGACAGGTGCGTGGTACGTACTGCAAATGAGGAAAACAGCCCGGTGAAGAAGCGGTATTCCGCTCCGGGTAAATGCATGGACTGCAAAGGTTTCTACCCTTTTTATTATACGGCAATTTTAACGGGGGCGGTAGGTAAAGGGGGGATAACGGACATGGGTGCTGAAACAACCGGATCTGCCCGATCAGGAAACCTCTCTTTCAACGGCACTGTCCTCGGCACGCTCCTCCTGCCGAAGGAGATCGGCGTCGACGATCCTCCCGCAGAGGATGCACCTCCACCCGCCGAACACCTCGCTAAAGTCTTGAAATTGTTCGAAAACCATGAGACCATTGCACTTTGAACACCGCACGAACCATTTCTCCTTTATCATGGGACTTGCCGGATCCTGCCGGACCGATCAGTGCAAAATACAGGAATCGAAAGTCCCTGTCAAGAAATTTATTACAGGCTGTAAAATGAAACAGTGCCACACTTTTCCCCCCGATTCCCTCCCCCGTGCCGGCTGTCTCTCTTCAGATGCTTCCCCGATCTTTCCCCGTAAGGATCTTCACAGAAAAAATACCCCGCCTGTTGATCGGAGACGGCAATGGCCATACAATCAGATTGGGGAATCCGAGAAGGGGTTTGGGGCTTCTAAAATTCGGGGTGCCGCCGAAGTGGGCAAGTGCCTGCAGGCAACGCAGGGCCCCCGAGGGGATGAGGTACGTGCGGCATCGCGCCAATGCAGCGTAAAAAGTTCCGCCAACCAGTGCGGGTGAAAGGGAGGTGTCATGCGATACGTGATTATCGGAAGCGGCCCGGCGGGGATCGCCGGCGCGAAGGCCATACGGAAAAGGGACAAAAATGCCGAGGTCATCATCACCACGGGGGAGACGGACGCTCCCTACATGAGGCCCCTCCTGCCGGGCCTCATATCAGGAGAGGTCGATATCGCCTCCATCTCGGATCCCCACGGTGAAGGGCTCGCCGGCGAAAAGATCGAGATTCGTTTCGGGAAAGAGGCAAAAGGCATCGATGCGGCGAAACGGTCCGTCACCTTCTCTGACGGCTCCTTTGAGCCCTACGACAGGCTCCTTATCGCCACCGGAGGCACACCGATCCTGCCACCGCCCCTCTTGAGGCATCCCGGCCCGGTAATGCCTCTCAACACCCTGCGCGATGCACTGAGAATCAGGGAGCGCTCGAGAAAATCAGACAGAGCCGTCGTGTATGGCCCGGGATTTCTGGCCATCGAAGCGTGCAGGGCGATGCGGACAGCGGGACAGGAGGTGGTCTGGTTCAAACCGGACCTGCCCCGGCACGGCTACCCCATTACCTCGGGGGAGTTCGAGTCAAGGTTCATGGACGACCTGCGGAACAGGGGCGTCACCATCAGGGAGGGCGTTGACATCGCCGAACTCGAGGGGGGCGACAAAAACAGGGTGGGGGTGCGCGGGACGGACGGCGAGACGGTTCAGTGCGCCATCATCGTGGCGGCGACGGAACGGCTCCCCTCAGTCGACTTCCTCGAGGGAAGCGGCGTTGACTGCAACACGGGGGTCCTCGTGGACGACTACCTGCGGACAAGCGCCCCCGATGTGTACGCGGCAGGGGACTGCGCGGAGATATTCGACAAGAGCTCCAAAAAGAGGCGCATCAACTTCGGCTGGCGCAGCGCCATCAAGCAGGGACAGCTCGCCGGAGAGAACATGGCCGGAAGGGACACGCTCTACATAAGGAGGAGCGAGGATTACCTCTGGCTGATCTTCGGCCCTCCCGTAAAGGATCGGATGAAGTGAGTGCAGGCACCGACGCCAACGAGTCCCCGGATGCCTGAACCTGACGGCGAAGGACAGCGTCGAAGCCATGAAAGGCCTGCGTTGTGCACCCACCTGGCCCACGGCCGCTGCAAAAGGACACGATGACAGCAGAGGTCACCATAGACGGATCGATGGGCGAGGGAGGCGGTCAGGTGCTTCGCTCCTCCCTGGCGCTCTCGCTTTCAACGGGCCGTCCCTTCAGGATCTTCAACATCCGGGCAAACCGAAAGAAAAGTGGCCTGCTCAGCCAGCATCTGCGCGCCGTCATGGCCGCCTCGGCAATCGGCCGAGCGGAAACGACCGTCGCAAAGCTCGGAAGCTCCGAGCTTACCTTCGAACCCCGTGAGGTCACACCCGGCAGCTACCGGTTTTCCGTCGGATCGGCCGGCAGCAGCATCCTCGTGCTTCAGACCGTTCTCGTTGCCCTTGCGACGGCACGGGGACCATCGACGCTCACCCTCGAGGGGGGAACACACAACCCCTTCGCACCCACCTTCGATTTTCTCGACAAGGTTTTTCTTCCCTGCCTTGCCCGCATGGGACCGAAGGTGACCTGTCGCCTCTTCCGCCCGGGTTTCTTCCCCTCGGGGGGAGGGAGGTTCACCGCCTCGATAGAGCCTTCCGGGAGGCTCTCTCCCCTTGAATTGACCGAGAGGGGAAAGGTCCTGAAGCGGAAAGCGAGGGCCTACGTATCGAAAATCCCCCAGCACGTCGGGCACCGTGAGGTAAAGGCGGTAGCAGAAATGGCCGGCTGGGGGAGAGAGTGCCTGGAGGTGGTAAACGTCAAAAACTCTCCCGGCCCGGGAAATACCCTCAGCCTCGAGGTCTCTTCAGAGCGAATAACGGAAGTGTTCACCGGTTTCGGAGAGAAGGGAGTCCCCGCCGAAAAGATCGCGAAAGAGGCCGTAGCGGCCATGCAACGCTACCTGGAAGCCGGCGTTCCCGTGGGCCCCTATCTGGCAGACCAGCTGCTGGTCCCGATGGCTCTGGCAGGAGGCGGGTCATTTTTCACCCTGGCACCGACCCTGCACACACGGACGAACATCGAGGTGATAAAAAAGTTCCTCGACGTTGATATCAGTGTCGCCTCCATTGAGAATGACGTGTGGGAGATCCGCCTGTCCTCCTGAGGAGAACGCAGCGAGGAGCACAAAAGCTCCGGTGGGTCAGAATATGGCCGCCATCCGGTCGTATGCCTTCCTGAGCCGGATGGACGTGCTGAGGAGGACCCCTTTGAGCAGTTTCACGCCCATGACAGGATCATTCTCTATCAACGTGTTGAAATTCTGCCTGCTCATCATCAAAAGGATCGAGTCCTCCACCGCGACTGCGGTCACAGGACCGGGATGGTCCTCGAGGAGCCACATCTCTCCCACGACGGACCCTTCGCTCAAAATGCCGATCACAACCTGTTTCCCTGCGAAATCGGTGTCTTTTTTAATCTCTATCTTTCCTGATAAGATCAGGGCCACGTAATCGCAGATTTTCCCCTCCACGCAGACCGTCTCTCCCTTGTAGACATTTACCTGTTCAAACAACGATGGCGGAAATGTTCTCACATCTCCCTTGGTCAAATACCGGAAGATGGGCAAATCTTTCTTGAACCAGAGCTTGATTTTCTCCGACAGGTTTTCCATTTCTCGCCTCCCCGCCGATTCATACCGCTGTGTTGATAGTTGAGGATACTTTTATCCGCTTCCGCGATATTTCGGCACGCGCGATCTTTTTCGCCCCCCTAATACTCGACCCTGTCCCGGTGACCGAAGGATACCGTGTTGTCGAGAAAGTATCCGACCCGGGGCGTGATCTTGAAGATCACGTAATTCGGGCTCTCCGGAATCTCACCGACCTGGGGAAACTTCTCCCTCATGAGGCCGAAGACCTTCTGTATCTCATCCTCGTCGCTGACCAGGCTCGCCCTTCCCTCCATCTGCACGCCCCGGATCACTCCCAGCCTGGTCTCATCCTCGTCGACGGTGTAGGCCACTGCCGGATTGCTCATCATGTTCTTAGCTTTCCGGCTCGTTCTGTCTGTCATGAAATAGACCGTCGCCCCTTCTGACACGAAACCAAGCGTATGCACGACCGGCGTCCCCTCCTGCGTTACGGTACCGAGGTTTAAATAGGGATGGGATCCAAGATAGCGGCTTATTTTCTCCCTGACCTTCTCCATGCTCCCTCCGAGACGGCCAGACACCAGTCCTTTGAACATAACCCATGCGCATTCCCCGGGCAAATCAAATTATGGTACCTGACCGACCCTTTCACGTTTGCCCTGGCCCAAAGCCGAAAACGGGAAAGGAAAAATCCTGAACCGAACCCCGGCAGCCCTCATCAAATAACAGTAAAGGCTTTTAATTCACGCTCAAAAGATCCGGGAGCAGCAAAGATCGTGGAAGAGAAAATATACTACTGGGGTTTGAAGCTTCCCCTCCTCGGCGTGATACGGGCGTTCCGGTTCCGGTCACGGATCCCTCTGGAGAAACGCGAGCTCATGCACCTGTACCCCGATAAGTACCGGCAATTTCTGGAAAATGGGGTAATCGACATTACACTCTACAACCGGTGGGACATAACGAAGATGAAAATCATGAAGTTTCTCGGGATACTCACGTCCACCAAGGCTGTCATCGTCATACCAGAGGATTGAGCGACAACGGCATTTTTTTATCCAGGCGCTTCTTCCCTTCCTCCTCAATTCGGGCGTTCACTTCTCTTGCAGTATGCAAGATTGCGCCGCTTCATCCTCGCCGGTTCTTTCCGGTTCCAGAGTTACAGCCGCGTTTAGATCGCGAAGGAGCTCCTGCGGGCTGATTTTGTGCATCCGTGCAGCCCACCGGACCTTCATAAATCGCGCCGAGATCGCGAAGATGCCCCTTTTCATGTCCGGGCACCCATGTTTCCGGAAAACGGCAAAGGTCTGCGGGTAGCCCTGTATCACATCCCACACTTTCATTTCGCCGGTGATAACGCTTTGTTTCATCCTGAAACCTCCTTTCCGGCCAAAACCGGATCCCGGTGTGCCCCCCGGGCGCATGTTCAAAACCATCATAGCCCCCACCTTATGTAGCGCGGGCCGGATCTCAACCGTAAATATTTTGAATGGCCTTCAGGGCAAAACGATTCATCGGAAAGGGGTTCGACCCTGCCCGTTTGATCCTGCAAGGCAGGTCCCGGCTCACCGTTCAAGCTCCCGTGAACGGGAGAATTCGGTAATGATTCCCGTGCAAATCTGATATACCTATACTCGAAAAGTATCGCGAAAAGGGGGGGCAAAGAGAGATGGCTCGAAGGGTTCTCGTCATAGAAGACGACCGGGATATTGCCAGGCTCCTCACGGTTCACCTGGAAGACATCGGGTGTGACGTGTCGGTGGCGCACGACGGCCGGGAGGGACTCGAAAAGGCGGCAACGGGCGCCTACGACCTGATAATCCTCGATATCATGCTCCCCGGAATAGACGGAATCGAGCTGTGCCGGAATCTCCGGGAGAAAAGGGACTACACCCCCATCCTGATGCTCACCGCGAAGTCGTCCGAACTCGACCGGGTCCTGGGACTGGAGCTGGGGGCCGACGACTACCTGACCAAGCCCTTCAGC
>JBFFNJ010000071.1:0-9748 GCA_041563215.1 Candidatus Deferrimicrobia bacterium
CGACGATCCATGCCCACGGGATGAAGCAGATGGTGCCGCACTCGTAGCCGTAAATGTCGATGGTGCTCTTCAGGTAAGGTTTTATGAGGGGGATCGAGAACAGAAAGGGGCTGACGGCGACCCCGATAGCCGAAGCAAGCCCCCAGACAAGTCCGTTGCGATTTCTGTTCATTGCGTAAAGGCCGATGATGATCCCGAAGACGACTGCGTAGGCTTCGTAAAAAAGGAGAATTGCCATAGGTTTCTGTACTGTTTAAAACAAATTTTGAGTATTATAGCACATTTAAGCGTTTGACGCTCTAAAAACCTGTTATATTCAACAACTTGTGTTCCCGGCTCTTTATCCACCCGAAGGTGGTGGGAGGGGGGCAGGGTGTGCACCGGAGAAGAGAATTCGGCTGTCTCCTCCCAAAAAAGTGTGATATCATGTGTGGTATCCATGGCCGAAATAGCCAAACACCTCGAGTATTTCAAGGTCTGCAACTGCTGCGGCGAGCCTTTTTCGACCGGGCAGCACTACCTGAACTCCGTGGACATCCTGCCCGGGGGCATCGACTTTCAGAAGGGGTTTTTGTGGGCAAACTGCATCTGCGGCACGACGCACCTGGTGAAGCTCGAACTCTACCCGGAGCACATCCGGGGTTATCTCAACTTCCTCGTTACCAACTTCCGGGAGAAGTACGGGTCGGAGGTGAAGGCCGACGAGGGGGAGGAACCGGCAGCCGCTGTCGATGGATTCGAAAATCGTGAAGGAGATGAGGGCGGCCCTATTTGAGCCCCACCCGTGATCACAGATCTGGATCTTGTTGAGCGTCTCTTTTCCGCATATCCGACAGCTCGAAAAACTCTCATGATAGCAGGGATAATGCTTCCCGTTCCGGTGCCCCTGGAAGGTCGTGCCCAGTTTCCTTCCGGCGTCTCTTATTTCTGCATTTATTCAAAATAGACTATAATAGGAAAACACTCTGGTTTTCTGACCGACTCGAACGCTACCAATACTATAGGGAGGGTATATGCGCAGGCACCGGATGTTTCTGGTTCTTATTGTTTTGCTTGGCCTGAGTGTTTCCGGGTTTGTACCGGGAGGGCTATCCGTTGCCGACAGTGTGCCGAGGATGGCGAAGGAGGAGCTGAAGGAGTTCCTCGGCAGCTCCGATGTGGTCGTTCTCGATGTCCGCACGGACTTTGACTGGGTCAGCGGTGAATCCAAGATAAAAGGCGCGGTGCGTGAGCATCCGGGGGATTTCGCAACCTGGGCGGATAAGTACCCGAAGGAAAAAACCATCGTTCTCTACTGTGCCTGAATGAGCGAGGCCACCAGTGCCAGTCTGGCACAGAAGCTCATCGAAAAAGGATACCCGAAGGTCTACGCCTTGAAAGGCGGGTGGCGCGAGTGGGCCGAGGCGCATTTCCCCACTGATCCGAAGTAAGGCGCGCGCGTCCGATTCGGGGCAAGGGGGCCGTCAGAGGGCGAAGCAAAGGTGTATTGCTCCGCCAAAATAGGTCGTGTCATTTTCGGGCCATTTCGCCAGCCCGCCCGGGAAGGCTTTGAAGTCGCTTCCCTCCCAGTGTGTCCTCCCGCCGTATGCGGAAATCTCCACGCCCATTCTGTCAGAGAGTGTCCGGAAGATCCCGGCTTCCAGTTCCAGTCCGTAGCCGTCTTTCTCGCTGGCCCGGAAACCGGGAAGAGAGCTGTTGGTGACTTTTAGGTCCACCGGGTGAAAGAAGGCGATACGGTAGATCAGCGTCCAGTTTTGATCAAGTGGGGGACGCCCCATAACGCCGAAATAAAGGCTCCAGGAGGTGATCTTCTCTCTGGCACTGCCTGCTGCAGGGTTTCCCAGAACGACGAAGTCACTTCTTTTCTGCTCCCCATGGGAGTACCTGAATCCCCCGAAGGGGATTATCCATGTAGATAGTGCGTAGCCGGCACAACCGTCGAGACGCGCCCATTCGAACTCCAGGGTATTTGTCTGGAACAGCGTCCCGGACCTGTTCCACCTCTCTTCATCGTCGCCTGAGGACACGGGAAAAGTCCCCCGGAATGATAGAAAGAGAGATTCCCACTGCTTTCTCCCCTCGATTCGCGCTACCAGGTTATAGTGTGCGGCGTCCGAGGTAAGACCGGTTTCCGGCTCATCCTCCTCGTAGGCAAGCCTCTCTATCCCGAGGCCAAGCGTCAGGCCGGCGCCGATTTTTTTCACATCCTCACCTGCTGACGCGTGCCCCGGGATGCAGAGGATGGCTATGACGAAGGCGATTTTTCTCCTTATCGACATGTGTGCCCCGTGTGATGAAAAATGGGGGAAATATGCCGGTTCATATTTCCCCCATGGTGAGATGTTTCAGGTTGTAACGGTCCCTTCCCGTTACAGGTCGCCCCAGTAAAGCGGCCCGATCACGACCCGCGAATCCCAGTCGTCAAACAGGTCGTCGTCGCCAAACTCTACGAGGATGTAAAACTCCGTTGCATCGATGACGATCAGGCGGGCCTTCGAACCGAGGGCGCCGCCGATCTCAAGGATACCGGAGGAGGGATAGCTGTCGATATCGAGGATGCGCATGGGAAGGGGCGTAAAAATGGTGACGAATCCCTCTGCCGGATTATAGAAGGTGCCCGACACATCAACATCGACATATCCAGGACCGGTGGTGACCGAGACGTGGTAATCATGGACCCAGAAGACCATATCCGATGCCCCGTCGTGGAGGAGCATGTCTATCGTCATCGTTTCCGTGGGGCCCGCCACCGTAAAGGTGATTTCGCCGGCGATGGTTGCAGGCTCACCTCCGGAAACGGAGAGAGCGCTGAAGGACATGCTCATAGAGAGTATTTCCCCGGGTTCCGGGCCTTGCGGTCCTTGCACGATCTCAAAGACCCCCGAGATGTTTATCCTTCCGTTTATGACTTCGCTGCACTCATCGAAGGAAGCGAAGGTGAAGGTGCCGCTGAACTCCCCGCTCACGTCGTTGAAGGTTACGCTGAATGACGCGCTCCCGCCGCAGGTGCCGGCGATGGTCAGGGAGTCGCTGATGACCGCCCCGGTGGCTCCGTTGGAAGCAAGGTTGCTCATGTCGATTCGGTTGGCCGCATGTTTAAGGATCTTTGCCGTTTCGAGCGCCAGGGAACCAGGCGAACTGACACCCTGACCGCTTTGAACGCTTCCCATCGGGATTGGAAAGGAGCCCATGTCCCCTCCCATGTAGGCGCCCTCGAGAAGGGCCAGTGCATTATCACCCGTAACCAGGGCCTGGGACGTTTCCCCCGTGTAGCTCAGGCTGCTCGAGCTTCCGCCGCCGCCACCGCACGAGGCCATGGCAAAGAAAAAAATCAGGGCCAGCAAAGTGGAGAACAGGCCCGATCGTTTTTGTTTTCTCATAATTCCCCCTGTAATTTTTGTTTGCTCCTTGGTCCCTCTTTTTCTGGATTTATCGTCAATACCGGCACATTCTTTAGGACCGCAAACCTGTCACCGTTTCGTTTTCTCTTGCGGCCCGGGCAGTGAATCCAGATTGCCTGGACGGTTATCTTCGGGAACGTCCGTAAAAGGTCTGCTATAATATTTTTTAGGGAACATACCGTTCAGGAGGTGGACAGGTATGACCATGAAAAAAGGGGGCACGATCGTTGTCACATGTCCGGGATGCAGGAGAAAGTTTGTGGGAAGATTCGAGGACATCATCGAGGCGGAGGAGTATTTCTGCCCCTATTGCGGGAGGTCTTTCGGAACCAAGGGGAATCTTACGGAAGAGTTGCAGAAGGAGCTGGACCGGTACCGGCGTCAGCTCTAAGTTGACGCTCCTCGATCTTTAGGCTTTTCATTCCCGCCAGCTCAGGCCCTTTAATCGGCGAAACAGATCCCGGGTGGCCGGATCCGATAAGTGGCCAGCCGATCATCGATAACAGGCCCACGGAAAACTTCATCTCTGTTGGGTAAAAAACCCGAAATCAACGCTTTATCCCTGCGAGAAACGGTGTGATGAAGGTCTCGATGAGTGCTGCGATCAGCAGGAGCGGGATTACGATCCTGAGGAAATTCTTCAGGGAGAGGGAGAGATAAGTCCTGAACCCTTCCCGGTAGCGCACTTTTCTGAAAAATTTCAGACCCAGCCACAGGCCCAGTGATCCGGCGAGTATGAAAGCGGGGATCTCAAAGAGGGCGTGAGGCAGTATGCGAAGGGCGACCTCCTCGAAACCGAGGCGGGTCCTGGCAAGGGAGACCAATACCCCGAGGAGGTATCCGTTTCCCGAGATGAAAAGGATGGGTATCAGCCCGAAGAAAAACCCCAGGAGTATGGTGATAAGGGATTTCAGGGCATTGTTCAAGAAGATAAGCGTCAGTATCGCCGGTGGAGTGAGCTCTTTGATCGGGCCGAAAAATGCCGACAGTTCCTGGCCGATCATCTCCTTTTGCGCCATGGGTGCCAGGTACCCGATCAGGGCCGCGATGAAAAAGAGTGCCGATGCGGCAGCGACACAGTACCTGAATGTTTTATCGGGCATAGAGAGATACTACCCTTTTTTTCGGGGTGTCTAAAACTTCCCTTATTATTGGTTGGGGAAGTAGGGCCGGGGAGACGTATCCTGACGGCAGCCGTCATGTGGATACTTTTTCTCCGGGCTCTTCCTTGAACCGGCCCATTTGTTTGAAAGGGATACCTTCCCTGGGGGCTCCTCTATTCTTCCCACATGATACAGACTACCGGGCACTGATCGATGGCTTCCTGGATTTCTTCTTCAGATGCACCGGTGGGGTCGATGACCTCAGCGAGGTCATCATCGTTCAACTGAAATACTCCCGGGCAGAGGTCAACGCAGACTCCGCATGAGGTGCAGAGATCCTGATCGATTACCAGTTTTTTCGCCATGAGATTTATCCTCCTGGAACGTAATGTTAAAGCAACGATAACGGTAGTGAGTCGACAAAAAAAGGTACCGGTAATTTAACCGGAGGCCCTTAGAGACGCCGGTAAAATTGCCCGGTCACAAAAAAACTGTTTCTATTCTACAGAAATTGCATGAAAGGTCAAAAAAAAATTGATCTCCTCGCAGGGGCGTAATTTCCGGGTTCGGGAGCCTCTGTTTTGCTCTGTAAATGGAGGTTGTTCGCTGTTTCAATGCGCTCCATTTCTCCGGAAAGGGAACGGGTTGCGCGCGGATTGGTCAATGCACCGTTTTCTTGCCGCCTCCGCCTTCTTCTCTTTGCCATCCCTTGAGTATCTCCAGCAGCTCCTCGGGATCCAGAGACTTTCGCTTTCGGTATCCGCGCACCAGGTCGTCGGCTATCTTCGGGGCCTCGATCTTCGCGATTTCCTGCGCGCACTTTTTGTAGAAGTTTTTCAGGAAGTTGTAACGGGGCTGGCTGCTCGTATGGGCCATGAGATATCCTCTCCCGTATGCCCAGGCTGCAGCGGTGCTGGAGCCCCAGTCGAACATGTAGAAGCAATCCTCTCCCCGGAGGTCTTTCTTCGGCATGCCGCCGATGACCATGATTCCTGCGACCTCGATAATGTTTCCCGCGTTGTCCATAACGAATATCTTCTTGCTGTCGGGGTCTACCTCGATCGTTATTTTGAGTTTCTTGCTCACTGTTCCTCCCGGGCACCTATCCTCTTCGGCTCATCCCCGGTGAAACTGCCTCTCTGTATTCATCGACAGGAAGGGACAGTTTCTTAACAGGAAGGAACGGACCGCTGGCAGGCCACATTCAGGAATCTGAGCAGGCGGGTAATTGTGAGGCAGGGTGAAAGATTAGATTGCAGAAGAGAACCTCAAGGATTTTTTCGAGGTCGGGCGAAAAATAGTGGTGATCCTCGCAAATCTTCCGGGAAGCCGGGGACGTTCATCTTGTGTGGAGAAGTGGTGTCACTTCGACAGCTCAGTTATCTTCTCCCGTGCGCGGTTGATGTAGGTTTCATATTGCGGGGGGGCATTGCTGATAAATTTTTTGTAGGCCTGTATCGCCTCTTTTATCTGGCCCGATTTTTCATAGGCGATGGCTGCATCGTAGTAGGGCATGGTCAGTCTCGGGTCGAGTCTCGTTACCCAATTGAAATCGTCGATTGCCTGGTCATACTTGCCGCTGGTCAGGTAGGCAGTTCCCCGGTTTTTGTAGGCGTAGGTGAATTCCTTATCGAGGGCGATTGCCATGTCAAAATCGAGTACTGCCCTGTCATACTTCCCCTTTTTGCTGTAGGCGACGCCGCGGTTGTTGTACGTGTCAGCATCAAGGGCTTTGATGGTTATGGCCCGGTCGAAATCGTCTATTGCCAGGTCGTACTGTTCTTTGTATATGTGGGCGGTTCCCCGGTTATAGTACACGTCGGATACGATCGGGTCTAATTCTTCGCCAAAGGAAGAGACAACCAGGTTATAGGGGTCGATATCGCCGGCATAGATCTTGAGTGCCTTGTTGTAATCCGCGACGGCCTTGAAATACTGGTCTCTGTCCCTGTATGCATTGCCGCGGTTGTAATAGGCTTCCGCATAGTTTGGATCTTTGGCAATGGCGCTGTCGAAGTCTGCGATGGCGAGGATGAACTGGTCCTGGCTCGCGTAGACAAGCCCCCGGACAAAGTATCCCTCGGCATCCGCCGGTTCTATCTCCACCGCTTTGGTGAAGTCCGCGATAGCCCGGCTTGTTTCGCCCATTGCGAGAAAGGTTGTTCCCCGGGCTCTGTAGGCAGCGATATCATCGGGGTTTGCCTCTATTGCCAGGGTTATATTTTTTACGGCCCTCTCATACTGGCCGTTCTTGTAGTACGCAAGTCCCCGGTTGTAGTAAGCCGCTGCATAGCCGGGGTTGAGATTGATGACGGCGCTGAAATCATAAATGGCCCTTCCGTAGAGGCCGCTCTTGTAATACGAAAGCCCCCTGCTGTTGTATGCGTCTTCGTATTCGGGGTCCAGATCGATTACCCGGGTAAAATCGGTAACGGCGAGTTCGTAGCGGCCCCCCGTGTCATAGGCATTGCCCCGTATGAAGTAGGAAAGGGCAAGGCCGGGATTCTTTGCTATCGCCTCGTCAAAAGCGGCGAGGGCTTCCTCCATCGTTCTTTCATTCTCGAGGGAAAGGCCTTTGAAGATAAGTTTCGCTGTATCCACATCTATTTTTTTCTCCATCAGGGTGGCGATTACCTTCAGCCCCTCTTTTGGCCGGTAGTAGGTGGGGTCTGTGGCGAGTGACTCCTCGAACATATCCTTGGCACGGGTGAAATTCTTGTTGACGGCATGGTACAGACCCTGGTAAAAAGCATCCTCTGCGGCATACGGTACGCGTGCAGCCGCCGGGTTTGCCAGAAGGAGCGTCAATAAGGCCGCACATGTAAAGGTGATATACTTCATTTCATCGGTTGCCCTTTTTCGCTTTGGGCTGTCGGCAGGAAACGAGGTTCACAAAAACCAGGGGGGCCTTGGTCACGTAAAGTATCGAACGGTAGTGCAGCCAAAGCGTCTGCGCTGCAAAACGGTTCGATGGAGAGACTGTATTTACACGTGCCCCGAGAGGATCGAAAGGATCCTTTTTTCCTCCCCACCCCGGACAGGGCGAACAAACGCTGCCGACAAAAGCTTATCTAATAAATGATTAGACTTCCTGCGGATTTTGTCAAGGTGCTAATTGAGAGCCGGGAAGGTCCGGGAAGGACTTTCAGGAGCGGCGAATGCCCATTTCCTGTGGGTTCTTCGGACGGTTCGTATCGCTCTGGTTTGAAAAGCGGATCGGTTCGCTCTAGACTACAGGGAGAACGAGGAGAGGGAGGCAAAAGATGAAATATAAATTGCTCGGGAAAAGCGGTCTGCGGGTATCAGAACTCTGCCTGGGAGCGATGACCTTCGGCGAGGTGTGGGGGACCTTCGGTGCCTCCAAGCAGGAGAGCCAAAAAATGTTCGATGCCTTTCTGGAAGCGGGGGGGAACTTCATTGACACGGCCAACAAATACACCGAGGGAACGAGCGAAAAGTTTCTCGGTGAGTTCATGCGGAAGGAGCGGGAAAAGCTCGTCCTGGCGACGAAGTACACCCTGACGATGGATCCCGATGACCCCAACGCAAGCGGAAACCATCGTAAAAATCTCGTCCGCTCCCTCGAGGCGAGCCTGAGGCGGCTCGACATGGATTACGTCGACCTTCTGTGGGTGCATGCATGGGATTTTTTGACCCCCGCCTTCGAGGTGATGCGCGCCCTGGACGACCTGGTCCGGGCCGGGAAAGTCCTCTACGTCGGTGTCTCCGATGCGCCCGCCTGGGTTGTCTCGCGGGCGAACACCATCGCGGAGCTTTCGGTCCTGACGCCTTTCGTCGGTCTCCAGGTGCAGTACAGCCTGATCGAGAGGACTCCGGAGCGGGAGCTTTTGCCGATGGCCCGTGCCCTCGATATCGGGGTTACGGCATGGTCGCCCCTCGGCGGGGGTGTGCTGACGGGAAAGTACGGGAAAGATGACGGTTCCGATCGACGCTTCGGTCCCCACAATCCCATGAGCGCGGAATTTTTGAGCGGAAAAAATCTCACCATTGCCGATGAGGTTGGGAGGATCGCAGAGGAGGTAGGAAGGTCGCCTGCACAGGTTGCGCTGAACTGGTTGAGGCAGAGAACGGGGAATGGGGTGATCATCCCCATTCTGGGTGCGCGCACGGAAAGCCAGCTCCGGGACAACCTCGGCTGTCTGGAGTTCTCTCTGGAGAGGGAACACCTCGAGAGGCTCGATTCGGCAAGCACGATCTCGCTGGGGTTCCCTCACGACTTTCTCGCGAGGGAAAACGTAAGGAACCTCGTATACGGAAACAAGCTCGGTTCAATCACGAATCACCGGGGGGACACGCCGTAGAGACAGGTGGAAGGGATGCCGCGGGCCCGGCGGGCAGCCTCGCCTCGGGAAGAAGGAATGCGGTTATGCAGGGCGTGGAATTGCGGTACACTGTAGTCGAACCCCTTTTGCCCGACACGGTTACTCAATAGATGGAGGTGTGCGATGAAGGAATCGCTCAAGGAAGGTCTGACGTTCACATTCCAGTACACGGTACCGGAAGAGAAAACGGTCCCCTATATTTTCCCGGAGTCTCCAGAATTTCAAGTCATGCCCAAGGTATTTACCACAGGGTTCATGGTGGGGCTTT
This sequence comes from Candidatus Deferrimicrobia bacterium, assembly GCA_041563215.1. Lineage (GTDB taxonomy): Bacteria > Desulfobacterota > Deferrimicrobia > J040 > J040 > WVXK01. The sequence goes on from JBFFNJ010000071.1 coordinate 9,116, forward strand.
TCGAATGGGCCTGTATCGTTGCAATCAATCCCCACATAGACTGGCCGCGGGAGCAGACCGTGGGAATCGATATCAAGGTCAGCCACCTGGCTGCGACTCCCCCCGGTTTTACCGTGACCGTCAACGGGAAGCTGGAGAAGGTCGAGGGCCGGAAGCTCACCTTTTCCATCGTCGCCGACGATGGCGTGGACAAGATTTCCGAGGGCACCCATGAACGGTTCATCATCGACGCGGAAAAATTCAACGCCCGGACGCAGGCCAAGATCGAAGGCGCAGACAGCTAAGGGGATGGCCCCTTTCCTTCACCTTTGCATCTTCAGCCGGTGTTGGTTCGTGCGCGCACGAGCTCGATGACGGCGATTTCGGGCGGTGTGAGGAATCTCATGGGCGGCCCCCATGTTCCGGCGCCGGGGGTGACGTAGAGCAGCTTTCCCTGCTCGAGCGTGTAGAGCCCCCTGAGCTTGGGGTAATATCCCAGCGTGACGTATCGGAAGGGAAAGAGCTGTCCCCCGTGGGTATGACCTGACAGCTGGAGATCGAAATCGACCCCGTCACCGGTGTTTCCCGAGGGAGGGCGGTGTTTCAGGTAGAGGGTGAACAGGCCCGCACCGTTTTCTCCCGACCCACGGCTAA
>JBFFNJ010000072.1:0-9680 GCA_041563215.1 Candidatus Deferrimicrobia bacterium
CCCTCGGTTCTGAAGGAATACTCAACCCCCCGGTTCCAGACCAGCCTCATTCGGTATCACCGATATCGATTTTATTTTCGGTTTTACCATATAAGTCCCTTTTTTTCAAAAAAACGTTTAAGGGAGAAAAAGTTATGTTAATTTTATAGTTAGAGGAAGGTCACATGTCGAGCATTTCCAAGCCCTCGAGATATTTCGGGATCGAAATCAACCCTCTGAAGAAAAAACCGAAAAACCCTTCCCTGAAGATCTGCCTTGCCTTTCCGGAAACGTATGAACTGGGGATGTCGCACTACGGGTTTCTTCTCCTCTATCAGCTGCTCAAAGAAGATAAATCCCTCCTCGTGGACAGAGTATTTTCCCCCTGGCCCGACAGGGAAAATTCGCTCCGCGAAAGAAAAGAGGAGCTTGCAAGCTACGAATTCGGCGTGCCTCTTTCCGGGTTCGACGTGATTGGCTTTTCCCTCGCCTATGAGCTCTCCCTGACAAACGTCCTCGCAATGCTCGACCTGGGAGGCATTCCGCTTTCGAGCCGGGACAGGAAGGGCCAGGCCCCCATCATAATCGGGGGCGGGGCTCTCGTGGCCAATCCCGAGCCCTTTGCTGCTTTTTTCGATGCGATATTTATCGGCGAAGGGGAGGAGGGAATAACTGAAATGCTGGCGGCAGTCAGGGAGGGGAGGAGGAGCGGCCTCACCCGGAACCAGCTTCTCCGGTCTCTGGTACGTATAGAGGGGGTCTACGTCCCCGGCCTTTACCGGCCCATTTACCGGGAAAATGGAGATCTTAAGGGATTCGAAAGTAAGAAGAAGGCTCCCGAAACCATAAAGCGCCGGATCGTGGCGGACATTGATAAATTCTTACCGCCCTCATCGCCTATCTTCCCCTCCACAAAGCCGGTACACGACAGGATAGCCATTGAAATATCACGGGGGTGCACGCGCGGGTGCAGGTTCTGCCAGGCCGGCTACTACTACAGACCCCGGAGGGAGCGAAAGGCCGATTCCGTCCTGGATTACATGAGAAAGGTGGTCCTTACGTCGGGGTATGATGAGGTTGGACTGCTCTCCCTCTCCTCATCCGATTACTCATGCGTCAACGAGCTCCTGAAGCAGTCCATGGACATTCTCGAGAGGGAAAAAATATCGATCTCACTGCCATCATTGAGGATAGACACGATAAGCGAGGATCTCGTCAGGGAAGTAAAGAGGGTCAGAAAAGGGGGGTTTACCATCGCACCCGAGGCGGGAAGGGAGAAGCTGAGAGGGGTGATCAACAAGGACATCACCGACAGGGAGATACTGAGCACCGTGGCGTGGATCTTTGAAAACGGGTGGAGAACGGTGAAGATGTACTTCATGATCGGGCTTCCGGGCGAAGAGGAAGAGGACCTGTACGCCATCCGGGACCTTTCCGAGGAGGCGCTCAAAATAGCGCAAAGGAGGGGGAGGAGAAATACGGTAACCGTCTCCGTATCGACCTTCGTCCCAAAACCCCACACGCCGTTTCAGTGGTCGGAACAGATTTCAAGAGTCGAAATGGAGAGAAAGATCGGCATTCTGAAAAGAGCATTTGGCAGGAGGAAAAACATCACCTTCAAATGGAACAGTCCCCACATGTCCTGGCTCGAAGGGATCATCTCGCGGGGGGACAGGAGGGTGGGAAAGATAATCGAGAAATCATTCAAGCTCGGTGCGAGGTTCGACGCATGGTCGGATCAGTTGAACGTGGACCTGTGGGAGCGGGCTCTTTCCTCGCTCGGCATGACACCCGATACCTATACCCGGGAGCGCAGGACGGACGAGTTTCTCCCTTGGGATATCATCGACACGGGCGTTACGAAGGCATTTTTGCTGCGAGAGTGGGAAAAGGCACGTGCCGGCAAAGCGACGGAAGACTGCAGTACAAAGGGGTGCAAGGGCTGTGGCGTTTGCAGAGTCGGGGAAATAGAAACCCGCATTTCTTTGCCCCTTTCCCCCCCGGAGGAAAGCGCTGCTCCCGAGATGGGGGAACGGAGCCGGCTCATGCAGGCTTCCTACCTCGTCGTGCACAGAAAAGCGGGAGGGGCTGCGTCTCAGAGTGCGCTGGAATTGCAATCCCTCTTGTCACGAACACTGAGGTCAAGCGGACTCCCCCTTGCGTTCTCGGAAGGATTCAATCCGAAACCGAAAATCTCCTTTCCGCCGGCACTTCCTGTGGGGATCGAGTCCCGTGCCGAATGCTTCCTCGTCACCCTCGTCAGGGAAACCTCTCCGTCAGATATCCTTTCGATTCTGAAACGCCTCCTTCCCCGCGAACTCAAGCCCACAGCGGTAATCGAGGCCAGCACCAGGATGTCGTCACTTATCCTCGAAGAGCGGTTCAAAATTGAGCCAGACGGCGCCGGTTCACTACCGGCAATACTGCCCGAAAAGGAGCGGGATAAAACCGCCGGGATCAAAAAGGTGGTCAAACGGGGCGGCAACGTTTACGTCTCAATCGAAAGGGCCCCCGGCAAATCTGCCGTAAAAAGCATCGTTGGCGGAATTTTCGGTTGCACTCTCTCCGACCTCCGGATAAAAATAACAAAAACGTCTGCCGATATATATATTGAGCAAAACCATGAGAAGAGACAAATATATCCTCATAAACAGCAGGGACTACGAAACGCGGGTGGCAGTGGTAGAGAGTGAAACCCTTACGGAATACTACGTTGAAAGAGCCGAGGAAAGAAACATCGCGGGCAACATCTTCAAGGGGAGGGTTCTCCGGGTCCTTCCCGGAATGCAGGCAGCATTCGTCGATATCGGCCTTGAAAAGGCGGCATTCCTCTATTCCGGAGATTTCCAGGTAAATCCCACCGAGACAAACCTCTTCCCCCAGATGTTATCCTTCGACCACCTCGAGGAAGAATTCGACGAGGATACGAACGGCTCCGTTCCGCAAATTCTGCCGGCCCCCCCAATAGAGGGCCTCGTTCGGGAAAATCAGCAGATTATGGTCCAGGTGGCCAAAGAGCCGCTGGGTACGAAAGGAGCCAGAATTACGGGAAATATCTCCCTTCCCGGAAGATACCTCGTTCTTCTGACTTTTACGAATCACATCGGCGTTTCCAGGAAAATAGAAAACCCCGAGGAGAGGGAGCGGCTCATCAGGATCGTGCAAAAGATAAAGCCAAACGGCCTCGGCATGATCGTCAGGACAGCTTCGGAGCACAAGACGGAGAAGGAACTGATGAACGACGCGGAATATCTGGTCAAACTCTGGGAGGACATCAAGTTGAGGAGTGAGCGGCAAAAGGCACCCAACCTGGTCCACCAGGAACTATCTCTTGAACTCAGGGTTCTCAGGGACCTTGCGGTCCCGGACACGGACAGGATATTTATCGACTCGGAAGAGGAATATGAGAAGTTGGCCGATTTCTCGAGGCAGTATTTCCCGGCAATATCGGATCGGCTGGAACCTTACCGGAACCCCCAGCCAATATTTGAATTTTTCGGGGTCGAACTGGAAATTTCCCGGGCCCTTGAGAAGAAGATCTGGCTGAAATCGGGGGGATATATCGTCATCGAACAGACGGAAGCCCTGACGACCATAGATGTTAACACGGGAAAATACGTGGGAAGGGAAAACCTCGAGGAGACGAGCCTCAAGATCAACCTCGAAGCGGTCAGGGAAATAGTTTACCAGCTGAGGCTAAGAAACATAGGGGGCATCATCATCGCCGACTTTATCGACATGAACGACCCGGATAATCGGGAGAAGGTTTACGAGGCGTTCCTGGAAGCCCTTAAAAACGACAAGGCAAAAACGATGATATGCAAGGTTTCCGAGCTCGGCCTCATCGAGATGACAAGAAAACGGGTCCGGGAAAGCCTCCAGAGAAGCATTTCCCACACATGCCCGTACTGTACCGGGGAGGGAATCGTCAAATCGACGAGATCAGTGGTATATGAAATATTCAGGAAGATCGAGAAAGAGGCCCGCCTGAGGCGACTGAATGAGATCCACCTTCTCGTTCATCCCGACATCGCCGAAGATCTCATGGGGGATGAAAGGAAGTACCTTGAAATGATAGAGAGAAAATGCGACATCTCGGTCAAGATAAACCCGTCAAAGGATTTTCACATAGAGCATTACATCATAGAGCCTTTCTGAGAGCTGCAGAACCTTTCACAAAAACTCCGGCGCCGGGATATGGCGGGATGGAAAAAGCTTGAATTGAAAAAGGCCGATATATTACCATAGACATCTCTGATCATGCGGTGCCGGCGTAGCTCAGCGGTAGAGCAGCTGATTCGTAATCAGCAGGTCCGGGGTTCAAATCCCCGCGCCGGCTCCACCCATCTATCTTTTCACCCCTATCCATCCCGGAGGCCTTCTCATATGTTCTTTTCCCGAGACAGCGTGGCGCTCCCGCTCAAAGGAAACCCCTTTCACCACTCCAATATAATTTTTTCCCTCTTGGGCGAAGACGGTTTTTCCGGAGCCGCGTAGGTGTTCACCAGCATCCGGACAAACCCTGAGAGGCTCAGGCCCAGATTCCCGGCATACATCATGGCCCTCTCCTTCTCTTCCCGTGAAAGCCTTATCAAAACCTGTTGATCCTTCATCATTTCACCCTTTCAATAGTTTACGCTCATTATATATCATTTTGGTATATTAACGATATCTAAATTATTTATTAACGATATATTTTTGATATATATACTGGAAAAGCTCACGTTTCGTCAACGAGCGCGTTCCATCTGAAAAGAAGCTGCGGCAACGATTTGATTTTCCTTTTTGCCCGGGATGTCGGTCAAGAAAATATGGAGGAATTATCCGAAAAACTCCTCGGATATTTTGAAAATTTCCATGTTTACCGTCTTGGTTTTCGCCACTGCCTCCTCGAGGGGTACCGCGACAATCCTGTCCCCTGCGAGAGCTGCCATCTTTCCGAATTCTCCCTTCTTCACCATTTCGGTGGCAAATATCCCGAAACGGGTAGCAAGCACCCTGTCATGGGGGGTTGGCGACCCGCCCCGCTGGATATGACCGAGCACAACAAAGCGTGTTTCGAACCCGGTTTTTTTCTCGATCTCCGTGGCAATCACCTGGGCAATCCCCCCGAGCCGGACATGGCCGAACTCATCCACCCGCTTCTCCTGGGTGATCAGTTTCTCCTCGGCTCCCCGGACCGCCAGTTTCGCCCCCTCTGCCACGACGACGATGGAGAACTGTTTGCCCCGCATGTGCCGCTTTACCAGGAGCTCGCACACCTCGTCAAGGTCGAATGGTTTCTCCGGTATCAGGATGGCATCGGCACCTCCGGCAAGGCCCGCGTAGGTGGCTATCCAGCCGGTGTTCCTTCCCATGACTTCGACCACCATTATCCTGTTGTGAGATTCAGCCGTTGAATGGAGGCGGTCGATCGCCTCGGTGGCTATCGTGACGGCAGTATCGAAACCGAATGTGTAGTCTGTTCCGGACAAGTCGTTGTCGATCGTCTTGGGGACTCCAACGATATTGACCCCCTCGTCGTAGAGCTTTTTGGCAACGCCTAGAGTATCTTCGCCCCCGATGGCGATGATGGCGCCCAATTCCAGCCTCGATACATTCTTCAGAACGGTATCGAGACCGCCTTCCCGCTTGAGGGGGTTTGTCCTCGACGTTCCGAGAATGGTACCTCCCACATGCAGTATCCCCGACGCCATGGAAGGGAGCAGGTCCCGGTAGGATAAATCGAGCAAACCCTTCCACCCGTTATTTATCCCGACGACACGGTAACCGAACCTGTCCGATTTCCTGATCACTGCCCTGATTACAGCGTTGAGACCCGGACAGTCCCCACCTCCTGTCAAGACCCCGATTTTCATCGTAACCCCCTGAATTCAGCATCCTTCCCGTGGTTGGCCAGATACACTTGTGATACGCATCAAGCGCTCTTAGATTCAGAATACGCCAGGTGGAGAAGAATGAAAACCCTTTTGCGCGATGGTGACCCGTGGGAAAAGGAACTGCTCTGTGTCAGCGTGAGCTTCCGGGCTGCCCTCCATCCTTTCCTTCCCCCTACCCGATGAAAACAGGCATGACCCGGATGGACAAACGTCTCCCGATGCCATTCAAACGCAGAAAGCGCGCGACACAGATAAATTCCGCCTTGAATAGCCGGTGGTAAGAACCGATTTATGAGAAATTCCCGTTCCTCACTGTGACAAGAGGCGATGAACGGGTAAGACGCAATCTCTCAATACGGATGAAGCTCAGCTTACCTTGACAACCTTTGTCGCCTGCGGTCCCTTCGGCCCCTCGGAAATCTCGAACTCTACCTGGTCACCCTCTTTCAGGGTTTTAAACCCCTCCATCTGAATTTCCGAAAAGTGTACGAACACATCTGGCCCATCATCCTGCTCAATGAAACCGTAACCTTTGGATTCATTGAACCACTTAATACGACCTTCAGCCATCTTGAGCAACCTCCTTGAAAAAACTCATCTCGCTTATGCGCCTGGAGCGCGCGGTTTTATGGAAAATAACAACAACGCATACTGTTGTCAAGAAAAAAGGGGCGCCTATGCTTGCTCCTCCTTCGCTGCTCGCAGCGCTTTTGATGTATGGCCACCTGTGACGGGGGCATGGAAGAGGAAATTATCTCTGAACGGGACGGGCCGTTCTACTAAAATAACGAAAAGGAATTCGTTGAAATAAAAGAACAGGGGAGGGACTCCATGACGCACTCCGACACAATTTCTCTGGACACGAAGGGCTTCAGCGACATAATCGATATAACCGACCAGGTGAGATCGATACTGAAGGCTTCGGGCCTACAAAATGGCCTGGTCACCGTTTTCTGCCCCGGCTCCACCGGCGCCGTGACATCAATAGAATATGAATCGGGAGTTCTAAACGACCTGAAAAGGGCCATCGAGACTATCGCACCATCAAACATCCCCTACGACCACGACAGGCGCTGGGGAGACGGCAACGGCTTTTCCCACGTGAGGGCAGCGCTCCTGAAACCATCACTCGCCATACCTTTCATCGCGGGTGCGCTTACCCTGGGAACCTGGCAGCAGATAGTCTTTATCGATTTTGACAACAGGCCAAGAAGGAGGGAAATCATCGTAACCCTGATCGGTGATTAGCGTACAATCCCCGAGTGCTTACCCCCCAAAAGAAACCGATTTTTTACCGTCGAAAAAAGGAGAAAAAGCGAGAAAAAACACCCCCTTCAAAAAACCAAAATGCACGATAATATGCTTATAAATACAATTAATGTAAATTTTATAATAAAATTAATAATTTATTGTTTAATTTGCAACAACTATTGACAATATAGTTACATCGATGTAACATCGAGCAAAAAGCAGGAAGTGATAGATTGCGGAAAAGAGAGCACCTTAAAAAGCTGAAAAAGGGAAGGCTTGAGGCGCATGAATGGCTCCCGGCGCTCCTTAATCTGAGCAGGGAAGAGATCGAGCAGGATCAATTTATCGAGTCCCGCCTTATCAAGCTGAAAGAGGCAGGTTTTCAGCCCTTCGATATCGACGACCCTTCCATATTGGAACACCTGAAAAAACATCCCGCCTTCGCTGCAAAGGACATTCTGGACCTCTTCGAGTTCAGAGAAATATTGCTCGCAATCGTTTCGTGGAAATTTGGCAACATAAGAATTTTCACCCGAATATACACGATCAAGGATTACATTTCCCGGGGCCGACAGTGGAGAACAAAGCTCGCGGGAGACGTCCTGGATGCATGGTTTAAAAACCACAAGTTCCGATACACAGGAATTTCATTCAACCCGGAGATAGAGTCATATACCGACAAACTGAAATTACGGCTCGCTGCATTTCTTACGGACTTCACCATTGAGCAACATATCTCTTCCTGTGAGGCCTGCGGCAGATACTTCCTCCGCCACGATGGCCGGTACAAAACATGCGGACGCAATGAGTGCGCCCACAAATCGATAGCCGAAAGGAGGAACAAGCTCCGCAGGCTGAGGGATAAAAGGCTTCGGGAATACTGGGACAAGTCAGTCAAGCAAAACGAGACGTGGGGGGATTGGAGGGCACAGTACAGAACGGACAAAAACGGTGCAAAATCATCCTTCCTGGCCTGGTACGGAGACACCTATCCATTGGAGATGCAAAAATTGAGGTCCTACGGTCTTTTGCGATACAAACGATGAAAGCGCAATCCGATCGGCTGCAGTCCTCTTGAAGGGCAAGCAGGCTTGCCCGACCTGGAGGACAAGCCCTTACAGGTAACCGTCTATGTAGGCTTCTATGTTGTCCTCTGTCAGGCACCTGACGCAATGCTCCAGATGTTCACCGCAATTCCTGCAGTACCTGATTACGATCTCCCCGTGGCCCTCGCAGCTCTTTTCATGACTTTCATCGTTTACACAGAAACAGATGGGACATATCATCGCCTCTCACCTCCCACGTTGCATTTTTCATCCGCCCCCTCCTGTCCATTCCTATCGATAACTCATTCAAAAATCCTGCCAGGGGATGATAATTTCCCGCCCTTTTTAACCTGTTGAAAATAATAGAGTAATCCTACCCCTCCTTGCCCGGCTAACCTGGCGCAAAGCGTGGCAATAAAATAATTCACCCTAAGTGGGTAATATTTTACCCATGATGAATAATTTCCCCAATAATTTACATTGGGAAAAATTTTACAAACTTGTCATCTCGTGAGGTCTATTGTAAGTCTCTGTAAATAAAAGTAAAACGGTCCGGCCTTTCCCGGTGGAATACACTTTTGTGATCCAAAAGCTCCGGAAAAGTTTAAATTATTATAAATATCAACGGGTTACAAAAGTAGGGCGGTTGGCATCTTCTTTGAAACGTCTGGGAGAAGGAACCGGATGCGATGACAAAAAAGATGCCCTCTCAAAAAAGAGCGTACTCCTTCCTTCTCCTGTCTTTTATTTCATTCGCCTCGATGATCCTGCTTTTATACGGATGCGGGGGTGAATGGCGTGGCCTGAAAATTTTCGGCAGCTCCGGCGCAAGGATTTCCCTGAGCCCCTCCAGCATCGACTTTGGGTCTGTCGCGGTGGGAAACGCCCTGACATCGACCATAACGATTCACAACGAGGGGACAGAGGACCTCTCCATATCCGGCATGTCCCTGAGCGATACGGAAAATTACGCGCTGGACACAAGCGGCGGAGAGAACCCCTCCGGCTGCTTGAATCCTCTCATTCCTCCCGGGGAGAGCAGGACGGTCTCCGTTTCTTTCTCTCCCTATGCCGCCTATCAGTGCAGCGCATCACTGAAAATATCCTCGGATTACCCCGGCCCGGCGGAGGTCAGCGTTCCCCTGACGGGAACAGGCACCGCTAAACCCGTAATCGGCGTCTCCCCCTCGAACCACGTATTCGGAATGATCGAAACGGGCACCCACTCCGAACCCATCGAGGTGTCAATCACGAACTCGGGGACAGAGTATCTCATCGTCTCCGACATTTACCTCACCGACACGGACCACTATTCCCTGGACGTCAACGGGGGACAATATCCCTCCGAAAGCACGGAACCCGCGATCCCGCCGGGTGAAACCAGGACGGTGACCGTCTCCTTCACCCCAGGGTCTCCCGGTGATTACGAAGGTGAGCTCCACATCCTATCCAACGACCCCGTAAATGCGACGTCGGCAATTGTTTTCTCAGGGTCCGGCGACAGCGTAATCCCTGCGGACCGGAC
>JBFFNJ010000073.1:0-9574 GCA_041563215.1 Candidatus Deferrimicrobia bacterium
GTAAAGGGGGCCTTCACGGGAGCCATCGCTCCCCGGGCGGGAAGGTTTGAACTGGCAAACCACGGGACAATCTTCCTGGACGAGATCGCCGACATGAGCCCCCGGCTCCAGGTAAAGCTGCTCAGGGTCCTTCAGGAGAAAGAGTTCGAAGCCGTGGGGAGCGAAAAAACGGTCAGGGTGGACGTCAGGGTAATTGCGGCAACCAACAAGGAGCTGGAAGAGCTGGTGAGACAGAAGAAATTCAGGGAAGACCTCTACTACCGGTTGAACGTCATCCCCATCAAAATCCCGCCGGTGAGCGAGCGAAGGGAAGACATCCCCCTTTTGCTCAACCACTTCATCGAAAAGTATAACCGGCAAAAAGGGAGAAATATCGAGGGCATAAGCGATGAGGCGATGGAAATCCTCATGGAATACCCGTGGCCCGGCAACGTGCGGGAAATAGAGAACCTGGTGGAGCGGATCGTGGTCATCAAGGGCAGCGGCGTTGTCGGCACCGGCGACATCCCCGAAAAGATACGGAGGCAGATCATGCAGCCAGCCCCCCCCGGGGTGTTGAGAGACGCAGAACCGGACTACCCGGGGGACCTGAAAGAGGCGATCGAAAAGCTCGAATCGCACATGATCGAAAAGGCCCTGAGCATGTCAGGCGGAAACAAAGAGGCGGCGGCAAACCTTTTGGGCATAAAAAGGACCACCCTGGTAGAAAAGATAAAGCGAAAGAAGCGGAAAAAGTAGGCGGTCAGTCAATTTTCCGTGTCAATAAATTGACGACTTCAGTGAATTTGACGCTTCCCCGAACCCTGCCGACACCGAACAAACCTTATTTTTCATTTAAAATCAAACTCTTATAAACATCCTCCCTCTGGCACATATCTTGATAATCCCTCCGGTATGCACATGAAACAGCCGGACTAAATCCGTAGCGGAGTGGGTTGAACGCCTTGAGTGCCAAGAGGGATGGAAAATTGAGAGTTTTCTCGATCACCAGCGGCAAGGGAGGTGTGGGAAAAACCCTCCTTACCGTGCATCTCGCCTGCGCCCTCAGAGACCTGGGCAAGGAAGTGCTCATCATCGACGGAAACTTCGGGAACGGCAACGTGGATCTTCTCTTCGGGATCTCTGCAGACAAAACAATCTTCGACGTTTTGACGGGAAAGAACTCGCTCCGGGAAGTCCTGGTGAGCGCTGTGCCGGGAATCTCGATAATCCCCGCCGGGTCGGGTATCTATGAAATAAGCGCACCCGAATCCCATCACAAGCTCTCCCTGCTTTCCGAACTCGACACGATCGACAGCATGGCGGATGTGGTCATCGTGGACACGCCGGCGGGAATAACCCCCAATGTGATGTTTTTCAACACCAGCGCCACGGAGATCGTTCTCGTTACCACACCGGAAATCACGTCGGTGAAAAACACCATATCCTCGATCAACGTGCTGCACCGGATATTCGGTGAGAAGGAGTTCAAGGTAATCGTAAACATGACGGAGAATGCCTACGTCGCCGACTCCACGTTCGCCATAATCGAGGGGGAAGTGGAGAGGAACTACGACATCAACCTGACAAATTGCGGGCATTGCCCTTTCGACATGGGGCTCAAGGTAACGACGAACTTCCACGCGTCCCTTCCCGAAAAGTCCCCCCGCGAAAGCAGTCCGGAGCCCTTCAGCCCCATAGCCCGGTCCCTCCTGGAGAGCGCACCCGAGAAGAGATCGAAGAAGGGACAGCAGTTCTTCGCCCGGCGGATACTCCAGGAAAAGCACAAGGATGCGATATTTCAAAATTTGAAATAAAAGAGGTCAAAAATGAAGAATGTCGTAGCTAAATCACCGGATCAAAAAAAGAATACGAAGGTACTGAAAATCGAGGACACGGAAACCCTGATAGAGGACTTCCTTCCGAAGATCAAGTACACCGCCAGGAGGCTCTCCATGAAACTCCCCCCCCACATAGACGTGGAGGATCTGATCAGCTGCGGCATAACGGGGCTTCTCGACGCGGTGGAGCGCTTCGACCCGAAAAAGAACGTCAAGTTCTCCACATTCGCCGAGTTCAGGATCCGGGGCGCCATGCTCGATTACCTGAGGGAAATCGACTGGTGTCCCCGTTCGGTGAGGCAGAAGGCCAACAATCTGCAGAGCGTTTACACCTACCTGGAAAACATGCTCGGCAGGCCCCCGAATGAGGAAGAGGTGGCCCAGGAACTGAACATCTCCATCGACAAGCTGCGGAAGGAGCTGGCGCTGGTCAACGGGATATCGATATTTTCCATAGACGAGATCGAGGGCGACGAGGAACCGTCCAGCTTCACCCACAGGAAGATGCTCGCCAACTACCTGGCGGAGAAGAAAAATGATGAAGACTTCCTTCTCGACCTGAAGGAAGTCCTCACCGAAGCCATCGAGGAGCTCCCGGAAAACGAAAAACTCATCATCTCCCTCTATTACTACGAGGAGCTCACGATGAAGGAGATCGGCACCATTCTCGGCCTGACGGAATCGAGAATCTGCCAGATCCACAACCAGGCCATCCTGCGCCTGAGGGGAAAGACCGAGAAGAGTCTCTACGCGACGCCCGGGCCAAGCTGAAGGGCGCGGCTCCGAATTACCCATCCTGCCCCGTACTTTCCTGCTGGCATGTAACGGGAACCGTGCAACACACCCCCCTCTTTCGGGCTCCCCCTTACCTATCCGGCGATTTTCTTTCTATTCAAGGCCTTTTTTCCTTGAAACACCGTGTATAAATGTCGAAACTATATACGACTTTTTTCTTTCCCCTGCCATCTGGCAGGGGTGGCCCGTGAGACGACATGGAACTCGAGATCGAGCGGTACTTCAAAAGGTTTCCACTCATCATAGCGCACCGCGGCGCACCGAATGTGGCGGCGGAAAACAGCGCCCGGGCAATCCAGGCTGCCGTCGAACTCCGTGCCGACATGATAGAGGTCGACCTGAGAACAACCGGGGACGGGGAAATCGTGCTTTTTCACGACGAAGACACTTCCCGCATGGCGGGGGTCAAAAAAATGGTCGAGGAGTCGACGCTCGCGGAGCTCGAGGGGCTCACCCTCCCGGGAGGCGAATCGATCATAGGGCTTCGCGATGCACTCAAGATCGTGGGGGGAAAGATACCGCTGAACCTGGAGCTGAAAAGCGAGGGATCGGGCAGGGCACTCGCCGCCTACCTCGGTGCGAACCCCTGCGAAGGGCTCATCATCGTATCCTCCTTCAAACCGGCAGAGCTTGAAGAGTTCCGTGAAGCGGCACCGGACATCCCCACGTCGGTCCTGGTGAGGAGCCCCTCCCGACGGGACATAGAGCGGGCACGGCAGGGAAGGTTCCTCTCCATAAACGTAAACAGCCGCCACGTGAAAGGCTGGATGGCGGAAAAATCGAGGGATCTTGGCATTGCGCTCTTCGTCTACACCGTCGACGAGGAAGAGGCGTTTTTCCACCTCGTCAGAATGGGAATATCGGGCTTCTTTACGAACGAGCCGGAAAAGATGCTCCGATTCAGAGAGGCACTGTGACCCCTGTCGACATCGTCATAATCGGCGGCGGTGTCACCGGGGCGGCCTGCCTCCTGGAAGCCCTCTCCCGGGGCCTGCGGTGCGTCCTCCTGGAGAAGGGGGACTTCTCCTCCGGCACAACTTCGGCCTCATCGCGGCTGATTCACGGCGGGATCCGCTACCTCGAGCACCTTCACTTCGGCCTCGTGGCCGAGTCGCTGAAAGAGCGTTTCTGGATATGGCAGCACTTTCCCCACCTCCTGCGGCCCATCGCGATACACATCCCCATCTACGGCTGGGGGAAACGGTCCCCCCTGGTTGCCGGGCTGGGCGTGAAGCTGCACGACCTCCTGGCGGGAAAGGCGAAGATAGAAAAGAGCGCTATCTATATCGGGAAAAAGGCGCGGAATGTAGTGCGTGAAATCTCTCACGACGGGCTCTCGGGACTGTTCGTGTTTCACGATTACCAGATACTGATGCCCGAAAGGCTCGCCCTCGAAAGCATCGATGCCGCCGTGAGCATGGGGGGACGGGCAGAAAACTATACCCGGGTCGAAAAGATCTCGCAGACCGACGGGCGATATCTCGTCGAGGCGAGAAACAGCCACACGGGGGAAAACGCCCTTTTTTCCGCCGCGGCTGTCATCAACGCCGCCGGGGCCTGGATCGACGAGGTCAGGAAGATGGCAGGCTTTCGTGGAAAGCTCCTCCGCCCCACGAAAGGGATCCACATAGAAGCGAAGAAGTTGACCGAGAGAGCGCTCTTCGTCGAAGCGGAAACGGACAGGCGCCTCTTCTTCATACTCCCCTTCCTGAACCACACCCTGGTCGGGACAACCGATACGGACCACCCCGGGTCCCCCGACGACGTGCGCCCCCTTCCCGGGGATGTGGACTACCTGATCAGCAACGTCAACCGGATATTCGGGGGGGTCAAGCTCGACCCGTCCCGTATCTTCTCGGCATACGCGGGGCTCAGGCCCCTGATCAACGTCCCCGGGAAAAGGGAATCCGCCGTTCCCAGGCGCCATCTCGTCGTGTGCGAGGGGCCCGGCGGGAGGTTCGTCTCCATCACCGGCGGAAAGCTTACGACCTACCGGAAGATGGCCGAAGACACGGTAAAAAAAACCGCGGCCGTGCTCGGAAAAAAGCCCGCGGGAAAGAAGGAAGGCCCCCCTCCCCTCCCCTGCGGCCTCACGGACCCGCAGGAGCGGGAGGAGTTTATCCGCCACCTTGCCGGGGAGTATGGAATCGGGAAGGAAACCGCCTCCGTCCTCTACACCGTCTACGGGACCCGGGCGGACGTTGTGCTTGCCTTTGCAGGAGGCGACGCCCGGCTGAAATCTCCCCTCTCGCCGGAAACAGCCGAGATACCGGCACAGATACTCTACGCCCACGAGAAGGAATCGGCAAGGTGCCTCGAAGATGTCCTGCTGAGAAGGATGCTCATCGGAAAAACCCCGAAGAAAGGCCTGGATGCGGAAGGGAAGATAAAAGAGGTCCTCACGCGCTACATGGGCAAGAGCCCCGATGAGGCAGAGGGGCTGTTCTCATCCTTCCGGGACAGCGCGGCAGCAAAATTCATGATCAAAATCCGAGAGTAAAATAAAATTCCATTTTAAATCGAAGTGATTATTGTTAGAATGGGACATCAACTGCAACGGCAGGCGGTGGGCATGGGAAAGTCCGGGAAACTAGCCTTTTTGACCACAATCTTGGCCATTTTTCTCATCCAGGCGCTGAAGCAGGAAGCATCTGCCCTCCGGACCCTCAAGAAGGGGGATACGATAAGGGATTTCGAGCTTTCCCTCGCAACGGGGGAAGGTCCCGTGAAGATATCGGAGCTCGCGGGAAAAAGCGGCCTCGTCATGATATTCTGGGCGACCTGGAGCGACCGGTCCCGGAGCCTTCTGAAATTCGCCGAAACGCAGCTAAAACAGCAGTTTGCCGAAAAGGGGATCACCATCGTCGGGGTAAACATCGAAGGAGAGTCTGTTTCCGACGCTAACCTTGCAAAGATCAGGGGTCTGGTCGAAGAACTGGGTCTCTCCTTTCCCGTCGCCATCGACGAGGGGCTCGTCGTCTTCGACGAGATCGGGGTGATAACGAACCCCACCACCGTTCTCGTCGGGGAGGGCATGAAGCTGGAAGGGGTCTATCCGGGGTTTCCCTCGATCGCCCGCGACGAAATTCCCCGGATGGTGAACAGCTACCTGGGAATAGAGGAAAAGAAAGCCCCGATACGGGTCCGGTACCTTCTGGACCACCAGCCGAAAAACAAGGCGCTACTCCGGTACAACCTCGGCAGGAACCTCTACAAGCGCTACCTCTCCCTGAAGGGAGAGCTCAAAAACGTCCCCGCGGGCGCAGTCAAACAGCTCGACGAGGCAACGGGAAGGGATCCCGATTTCTATGGCCCTTATGTCCTCAAGGCAATCATTTACCACAAGACAGGAGAGGACGAGGAGAAACAGGCCGTCCTGGAGCAGATCGAGGAAAAGGGTTTCAAAGAGCACGTGGAGAGGATCGACATCGCCTACATGTACCTCCTCATCGGCATGAGCGACAAGGCTAAAGCCATTCTTACCGAACTGCATGCCGAAATACCGGACGAGAGGGAAGTCAAACTCCTGGATGCGGCGGTCCTGCTGTCGGAAAACAGGGAAGAGGATGCCCGGCCCGTTCTGGGGGACCTCGCTGCACAGGAAAAAGAGAACAAGGTGTTTCCCTTCGATATCACCGAATTTGCCCCCGACGAATCGAAAGAGGCAGCAAGGGATGCCCACCAGGACTCTCTTATCATAGCCGAGAAGATCCTCAACATATCAAAGTAATGACCGTTATTCAGGGGTCTTACCCCTGAGACGCTGAATTTTTTCCCCGCTAAACGGTCTAACCGGTGATCCCGAAAACCGGACCGCCATCACCGGGCGGGCACAGGACCGGAGCGTGAACAATCACCGGGAAATGGCTCTCTTTTGGCTGTTTCAAAAAAATTGTGTTTCATCCTAAAATGGATTGTTGCTACAATAGCAGCCAATCTACGGGGAGCAGGTGATGAGCGCAAAGACCGAAAAAAAAATCTTCATCCTTTTTCTCGCCATTTCGATCTCCCTCTTCATGGGAGCCAGGAGTTCCCGCTCATTCGCCCTGAGAACGCTCGCCAGCGGGGACACCATAAAAAATTACGAAGTCCCGATACTGGGGGGCACCACGCAAACGATAGAGGGACTCTGCGGCGAGAAGGGCCTTCTGCTCGTATTCTGGACGACCTGGAGCGAACGGTCCCTCCATCTGATAACGTACGCGGATCAGGAACTGGCCAAGGAGTACGGGGAAAAGGGCGTCAACATCGTGGGGATAAACGTGGAAAGCCAGTCGATAACCAGCGAGGAGATGAAAACGATCACCGAAACGGTGGAAAAGCTCAACGTGAGCATACCCCTTGGCATAGACAGGGACCTGGTTATGTACGGCGAGATCGGGGTCATCAGCACGCCCACCACCGTCCTGGTCTCGAAGGAGCTGAAGATCGAAGGCGCCTACCCCGGATTTCCCACGGCGGCGCGCGAGGAGCTGAAGGGCATGCTGAACGCCTTCCTGGGAATCGAGGAGAAAAAGCCGACCGAGGAAGCCCGGTATCTCATGGCAAAGAAGCCAAAAAACAATGCCCTGCTCTACTACAACCTGGGGAAAAACCTCTACAAACGCTACGTCTCCATGAAGGACGAGTTGACCAGGGTGCCGAAAAACGCCATAGATAAGCTCGACGATTCGCTCGAGAGGGACCCCGATTTCTACTCCCCTTACCTTCTGAAAGCGATTATCTACCACAAGGCGAAGGAAGAGGAGAAGAAGAAAGAGACCCTGAAAGCGATACGGGAAAGAAACTTCTCCGAGCCGGTTGAAATAAGGGACCTGGCGTACATGTATTTCATCCTCGGCATGCTCGACAGGTCCGGCGAGCTGCTCCTCAAGCTCAAGGAGATGCTGCCCGACGAGCCCACGGTCCTCCTTCTCGAGGCACTGCTTGCCCTTTCGGAGGACAGGGAGGAAGAGGCATCGGCTCTTTTCAGAGGGATCGTGGAAAAAGGGGGGCTGCCCTTCGACCTCGCAGAGTTTATCGACCCCGAAACGGGGGGCGCAGGAGGCGGTGAGGGGGCGGATATGGCTCTCCGGCTCATACCCGAGAAGGTGCTCAACATCTCAAAAAAGTAGGCACCGAACCCTGCCGTCTACCGGTGCATCTCAAATCGCCCCGGACTATTCTCGAAGGTTTTTCAGAACGGCATCCACCAGGTGGTCGGGAGAGAGGCCAAGCTCCCTGTAGAGTTCTTCGGGAGGGCCCGATCCGCCGTACTCCTTCACTCCCATCTTCACGAACCGCACCCCCGCCATACCCCGGGTGGCCAGTGCGTCTCCCACGACGGCCCCCAGGCCCGTCCCGGCATGGTGGTCCTCGTAGGTGACGATCAGCCCCGTCCCCGCAGCGTCTGCCAGGGCATCGAGGTCGGGATCGGCGGGAGTGGCGCAGCTGTAGACCTTTACCTGTGCCCCTTTTTCCCGAAGACGTTCCCACGCCGCGATGGCCCTGTGCACCATGGACCCGTAGGTAAGGATCGCCCCGACGGATCCATCCCTTACCAGGTCCGCCTTTCCGGGTTCGAATCGGTAGGCGCCGCCGAAGAGCGGGGCACCCGATTCATCGCAGAGAACGGGGACCTTGGACCTCCCCATACCCACCAGGAAATTTCCTTCCCTTCCGGCTATATAGCGTATCACCCGGTCGGTCTGGTTCGGGTCCGCCGGGATGATCACCCTGAAACCGAAAAAGTTTCGAAACAGACCGACATAATCGATACACTGGTGCGTCTTGCCGTCTTCACCCACATCGATGCCAAGGTGCGTGCACACGAGCTTCAGGTTCGCCTCGTTTATGTCGTTCAAACGGTGCTGGTTGTAGGTTTCGCATACGCCGAAAACCCCGAAATCGGCGAAAAAGGTGAGGATTCCCGTTGTGGAGAGGGCTCCCGCCATGACGGCAGTGTGGTGCTCCTGGATACCCGACTCGAAGAAATGGTGGGGGCAGATGCGGGAGAACTTCTCCGTCTTCACCGATCCTGCCAGGTCGCAGTCGAAGACGACGATCGGAGTCTCCTTGCCGCAGGCATTGATTTCGGCCATGTCGGAGAGGGCGGCCCCGAATGCGCTCCGGTTATCGGTTACCTGGTCCGGATCGTAATCCCGCGGCACGCCCGTATCTACCCTGAGTTTTCCGGCAGGCCTCCCGGGTGGCTGGTAGGATGAGGCGTCTTCCTGACGGATCTCGCGATAGCGCGCCAGGTCGTTGTCCTGGCCGAGCTCCACCATGGCATCGGCAAACTGTGCTTCAGACAGCGCCTTGCCGTGGTATTCGCAGACATCTTCCATGAAGGAGACGCCCTTGCCCATGGTCGTTACGGCAATGATCGCGTACGGCGTGCTCTCGTCTGCTATGGCCACGTGCAACGAACGGTAGATCTGGGAGACATCGTGGCCGTCTATTTCCAGGACCCTCCAGCCATCTGACGCAAAATTTTCCCTCACGTTTTGGGGCATTATTTCCTCGATGCTCCCGGAGATCTGCAGCCCGTTGTAATCGATGAGGACCGTAAGGCCCGTCAGGCCGTATTTCACGGCAAAGCGCCGCGCCTCGGATACCTGTCCTTTCTGCTGCTCGCCATCCCCCATCACGACGAACACGTGGTTCTCCCGCCTGAAGAGCTTCGCCGCCAGGGCAAATGCACAGCCCGCAGACAGGCCCTGCCCGAGATTTCCCGTCGACCACTCTATCCCGGGGAGGTTCCTCTCGATGTGCCCTTCGAACGGAGAGCCCGTCTTTCTGAAGAAGGCTATCGCGTAGTCCAGGGGGAAGAAGCCGAGCCTCCCGAGGGCAGCATAGACGCCGGGGGATGTGTGGCCGTGGCTCACCACGATCCTGTCCCGGTCATCGTCGAAGGGCCTCTCGGGTGAAACGTTTGCCAGAAACAGAAGGGTCATGAACATCTCTATCGAAGACATGGA
>JBFFNJ010000074.1:0-9494 GCA_041563215.1 Candidatus Deferrimicrobia bacterium
CTTTCCATGCTTCCTCCTGGGGGTCAGTTTCCATTTACTCACATTTTTTTATTACCATACTTTACCAGTTACACATCCCTCAATAGGGCAAAAATGCAAAAAAACCTTAGGATATGGGAACTGACCCCCCAATGTTTGGAATATTGAAAAAATTTTTGCTAGAATGCTCTTTAGACTATCCGACATAGGTAAAAAAAAACCGGGGGAGAGGGGAGGAGCTATCAAACAGCCAGATTCACGAGGCCTCCCCCTCCAGATAGCATCCAGGGAGTTTTCGGGACACTCTTTTAGCGAGAGTGATCTATCAAAGGAGGTGTGACATGAGGGGATCGGTAAAAACACTGGGAGTTCTCTTTCTCTCGCTGGCCACGCTCTTTTTCACGGGCCAGTCTCTTGCGGCAGATACCTACAAGGTCGGCGTCGTCACGTTTTTGTCCGGTGGCGCGGCAGGCCCCTTCGGTGTCCCTGCGAAAAATGCCGCTGATGTGATTGTTGAAGCTTTGAATGCAGGCACAGTTCCCGCCCCCTACACCACGAAAGGGTTTGCAGGGAAGCAGATCGAGATGGTTCTCATCGATGAGGCAGGAGGAGCCACGGAGCAGGTGACGGAATTTCGGAACCTGGTCCAGCAGAAGAAAGTGGACGCCGTGATCGGCTACATCTCCAGCGGACACTGCCTGGCGATCGCCCCCGTGGCGGAAGAGTTGAAGGCCCTGACGGTGCTCTTTGACTGCGGCACTCCCCGGATCTTCGAGGAAGCGTCCTACACCTACGTCTTCCGCACCGGCCCCACCGCCACCATCGACAACGTGGGCGCCGCCCGCTACATCCTCGACATGAAGGGGGACCTCAAGGGCGTGTCGGGCATCAACCAGGACTACGCCTGGGGCCACGACTCGTGGAACGACTTCATCAGCACCCTGAAGGTGCTCAAGCCCGACGTGGAAGTCAAGAACGAGCTCTTTCCGAAGCTCTTCAAGGGACAGTACGGGGCGGAAATATCGTCACTCACGGTGAACAAGGCCGACTTCATACACTCGAGCTTCTGGGGGGGCGACATGGAAGCCTTCGTGCTCCAGGGCAGCGCCCGGGGCCTCTTCGATGACCAGCCCGGGGTCCTGACCACCGGCGAGACGGCCATGTTCCGTCTCGACATCCCCGAGGGAACCATCATCGGCGGACGGGGGCCATTCGGCGTGTTCGCTCCCGAGAGCGCGCTGAACAGCTGGTTCAGGGAAAACTACATCAAGCGCTTCGACACTCCGCCCACCTACCCCTCCTACAAGATGGCCCAGGCATTTCTCGGCTTGAAGACTGCCATCGAGAAAGCGGCAGCCGCAAAGGCCGACTTCGCCACCGCGGACGTCATAAAGGCCTTCGAAAATCTTGAGTTCGAGGCACCGAGCGGCACGGTGATGATGAAAATCGGCAAGGGCCATCAGGCGGTGCAGGGAACCGCTTACGGGCAGTTCACCAAGAAGGACGGAAAACCCACGGTGAAGAACGTGAAGCGCTTCTCTGCAGACTGCGTGAGCCCGCCCGACGGGATATCGAGCGCAGACTGGATCAAGGGAGGGATGAAAGGAGCCAAATGCGAGTAAGTAGGGCCGGGCTTACCACATGAAGCTTTTGCTCGTCATCCTGATCGACGGCCTGGTCTACTCGTCCTGGCTGTTTTTGGTTGCCGCAGGCCTCACCCTCATCTACGGGGTGATGCGGATCTTGAACATGGCCCACGGCAGCCTGTATGCCGTGGGCGCTTACGCTTCCGCCTCGGTGGTGGGATGGTACTACGCAACGGGATACCCGCCTGCCGCAGGCTACGCCCTGTTCATATTCTGCGCCATGGCCACGGGGCTTATCGCGGGAATCCTGATCGAGCGGGGAATTTTGCGCTTCGTCTACGGAAAAGACGAGGTGATCATCCTGCTCGTCACCTATGCGGTCCTTTTGATCCTGGAGGACGCCATCAAGCTCATCTGGGGGGTGGACGCCTATTTCGCCATCCAGCCCTACAAGGCGCTTGGCAGGACGAGCATCATAGGGGTCCCCTTCGCGAACTACGACCTCGCCCTGATCGCCGTGGCCGTCCTCGTGGGGTTTCTGCTCTGGTACGGGTTGAACAGGACGCGCCACGGGAAGCTGCTCCGGGCCGTCATCCACGACCGGGAGATCAGCATGGCCATGGGCATCAACGTGCCCGCCATTTTCGCCGCAACCTTCGCCATCGGGAGCATACTCGCGGCAATCGCAGGCGGGCTGATCGCCCCGTCCCTCTCGGTGGTACCCGGCATGGGCATCGAGGTGATCGTCATCGCCTTCGCCGTCGTGGTAACCGGGGGGCTGGGGAGCATCGGCGGGGCACTGCTGGGATCACTGCTCATCGGGATATCGAGAGCCGCGGCGGTGCACCTCATCCCGCAGGGTGAAGTCCTGGTCATCTTCGTGATCATGGCGACGGTGCTCGCCGTTCGCCCCGAAGGGATATTCGTGCGGGCGAAAGAGAGGAAGATATGAGTCGCGGGAAGGACAGGACGATCCCCCTCCTGACCCTGGGGTTCTCCCTTCTTCTGGCTGCGAACTTCGTCATGCCGAGATGGCTCTCCTTTCTCGTCATGGTGTCTCTCGCCAGATCCCTCGTGGTGATCGGAATCGTGGTGCTGATGCGATCGGGGCTCGTCTCCTTCGGTCAGGGGTTCTTTTACTGCCTCGGCGGATACACGGCCGGAATCGCTGGCAACTATTTCGGGATAACGGACATCTCCCTTACGCTCCTCATCTCCATCGCCATCTCCGTGCTGGCAGGGGGCCTCATCGGGCTGCTCCTGTGCAACTACCGGGAGATCTTCTTCGCCATGCTGACGCTGGCCGTCTCCATGATCCTTTACAGCGTCATCGTCAAAAACCCGACACTCGGGGGGAGCGACGGGTTCAACGTCCCTCCCCCGCACATCTTCGGCATATCGCCGGCCATGGCGGACCCCGGGCTGTCGCTGCCCGCCGTTACCTGCATCGTCGTCTACCTCGTGTCTGTCCTTATCCATCGCTATTTCAAATCGGGGCTCGGCTACGCCGGTGTCGCCGTGCGCCTCAACGAGATCCGGGTCGAATATCTCGGCGCCTCCCCGAAAGTGATCGTCTACTCGAAATACATCCTGGCAGGCGTACTCGCCTCTATCGGCGGGACCCTCATCGCCTACGCGACGGGCCACGTGGACCCGGAGCTCGCGTACTGGACCACGTCGGGCGAGTTCGTCTTCGTGGGGCTGCTCGGGGGCGTGAGCCACGTGGCGGCGCCCGTGATCGCCTCCGTCCTGTTTCAGGTCCTGCGCAGCTACGCGCTGGATCTGGCCCCGTACGTCTGGCAGATGCTGCTCGGTTTCGTCCTCCTGATGATAATCCTGTTCCTTCCGGAGGGGCTCTGGTCCGTCATCGCACGGCTCAATCCGAAGAGGAGAGGTGATGAAAGCGCTCCTTGAGGTACATAACCTGTCGAAGAACTTCGGCGCCGTGGTTGCAGCGGAGGACATAAACGTCACGATCGGTGAAAAGGAGGTTGTGGGCATCATCGGGGCGAACGGCGCCGGAAAGACCACCTTCGTGAACATCATCACCGGCTACGTGAAGCCCACGGCGGGCACCGTGCGCTTCCAGGGAACGGACATCACGGGACAACCGCCGCGTAAGATCATCCGCATGGGCATCTGCCGCTCCTTCCAGATCACCCAGCTCTTTCCGGATATGGACGTGTGGGAAAACCTCATGGTCTCCTGCACGCTCCTGAACAACCCCCTCAAGCGCCTGACCCGTCCCTTCGACCAGAAGGGGTTCCGGGACCGGGTGATGGGCACCCTCGAGGAGTTCGGCATAAGCGAATACGCCCACGAAGCGGTTTCGACCCTGCCCCAGGGGGTCCGCAAGCTCCTCGACGTCGCCATGGCCATGATGGGGCCCACAAACCTGCTCCTTCTGGACGAGCCCACGAGCGGCGTGGCGATCCACGAGAAATTTCCCCTGATGGACACCATCATGGAGAGCGTGAAATCAACGGGAGCAGCGACGATATTCATCGAGCACGACATGGACATCGTTCAAAATTACACCGACCGGATAATCGCCTTCTACGACGGGAGGGTCATCGCCGATGGGCCCGCCGCCGAAGTGGTCAAAAACGAAGAGGTCATCAGGTACGTGATCGGCCAGGAACCGGAACGGGACGGGGAAGGATGACCATGCTCGAAGTTTCTCAGCTGAATGTTTTCTTCCAGAAGACCCACATTTTGCGGGACGTGTCCCTGGACGTGGAAAAGGGTTCGATTGCGGGAGTCATCGGGAGGAACGGCGCGGGGAAAACCACGCTCATGAGAACGATCATGGGGCTCACGAAAGTAGAGTCGGGCAGGATCGTCATCGGCGGCTCGGAGGTTACGATGGAAAAGGCCCACGCGCGTCCGGCCCTTCGCGTGGGGTACATGCCGGAAGACAGGAGGCTCATCCCCGACCTCACCGTTGAGGAGAACGTGCTGCTTCCCGTGTGGGCCACGGCTGCAACCGGTTTCAGGAACCGGCTCGAATGGGTGTACGGGCTCATGCCGGAAGTCGAGGCCATGTCCAGGCGCAAGGCGCTCCAGCTCTCCGGCGGCCAGCTCAAGCTCGTAGCGCTTGCCCGGGCGCTTATCATCGGGGAAAAGCTCCTGCTTCTCGACGAGCCCTTCGAGGGTGTGGCCCCGGCACTTGCCATGCGCCTGGCGGAGGTGCTGCGTACCCTCAGGGTGGAGGGGATCGCCATCCTTCTCTCCGCCTCCGATGACACCTATTCTGCGGATCTCGTGGAGAACTCCTTCACCATTGAGAGAGGAGAAATAATCGGGAAGAACCGGGCAGGGAGCACGAATGAGATAGAATAAGAAGGTGGCACCAGGCAGCATTCAACTTCCGCTTACAAGGAGGTCGTTATGTTCGAATATTCATCCCCTCACGACACGGTTTTCACGGTCCGCAACGTGACCGTCAAGTTCGGAAACGGGGTCATCAGCGAGATCGGCTACGACGTGAAGAAAATGGGTCTTTCCTCGGTCCTGCTGGTAACCGACGAGAACATACGAACGAACACCGGGATCATAACGACCTGCGTAAAGCACCTGGATGAATATGGCATCGACGTCGAGATCTACGACCAGACGCCCATAGAGCCCATCGACACGGGCGTGCTCGAAGCGATAGAGTTCGCAAAGACCAGGAACTTCGAGGGGATCATCGGTATCGGCGGCGGGAGCAGCATCGACATGGCGAAGATGATAAACCTCTACACTACCTACCCGGCCGATTTCTATGACTTTATCGCACCCCCCACGGGAAGGGGGAAAGAGGTTCCCGGCCCGGTAAAGCCGATGATCGCCGTGCCCACCACATCCGGCACGGGGAGCGAGAACACCCCCGTGGCCGTCGTGGACCTGACGAAGGAAAAACTGAAAGTGGGCATATCCCACCCCTACCTGGTGCCGAACCTGGCCATTCTGGACCCCACCCTCACGATCACCCTCGACCCCTACTACACGGGCGCAACGGGGCTAGACACCCTGCTCCACTCCATCGAGGCGTACACGTCCATCCCCTACTATTCCCGTCCCCGCCCCGCTTCCCCCGACAAGCGGCCCGTCTACATCGGGTCGAACCCCGTCTCCGACCTCTTCGTGGAAGAGAGCATCAAGCTGGTGGGGAAATATCTCAGGCGCGCCTATTACCAGCCCTTCGATCTGGAGGCGCGGGAGAAGATGCTCCTTGCTACCCACCTGGGAGGAGCCTTCGGAAACGCGGGAGTCCACGTCCCCCACGCGCTCGCCTATCCCATCGCCGGGAGAAACCATGAGCTTCCCCACGGCATAGCCGTGTCTCTCACCGGCCCGAAGGGCCTTGAGTTTCTCTCCCCCGCGGCGGAGGAGAAGCTGGCGAAAGTGGCCCGCTGGCTGGGCCAGGACACGGAAGGCCTGAGCACCCGGGAGGCGGCGTTTCTTGCAGGCGAGGGCTTACGGGACCTCATGAGCGACCTGGGTCTGGCCCGGGGTTTGAAATACGTGGGTTTCGACGAAAAGGACATAGACGAACTGGCCGAAGCGGCGATGCAGGTCCAGCGTCTCCTCACCATGTCCCCCCGCAGGGTGGAACTTCAGGACGCGAAGGATATTTACCGGGATAGCATGGAGAACTGGTAGCGGGGTCAGTTCCCATTTTCTCACATTTTTTTTATTACCATCCTTTACCGGTTATCCATCCCTTCATAGGGCAAAAATGCTAAAAACCTGAGGATATGGGAACTGACCCCTGATATTGCGTTAGAATAGAGATATATTGCCACGGTGGGTGGAAGGGGTCATGGTTCGTCTGCAGGAGAGATTCGCAAAATCGGTCTTGACCCGGTCACAAATCCCGGGGGTGGACTACTGCGTAAATCCTTATACGGGATGCATGCACGCCTGCAGGTACTGTTACGCCGATTTCATGAAGCGCTTTACCGGCCACAAGGAGAGATGGGGAAGCTTCGTCGACGCGAAGGTAAACGCCCCCGGCGTCCTCGCAAAAGAGCTGAAAAGGAAGGGAGAAGGCAACGTGATGATCAGCTCTGTCACCGACCCCTACCAGCCGGCAGAGAAAAGGTACCGCATCACGAGGGGATGCCTGGAGGTCCTTATCCCCTCGCGTTTTTCCGTGCAGATCCTTACAAAATCCCCTCTCGTTTTAAGAGACCTGGACCTTCTAAGAAAGTTCGATGACATAGCGGTGGGCATCACGGTCACCACCGACGACGATGGGGTGAGGAAAGTCTTCGAGCCCGGGGCTCCCCCGATAGAGGAGCGCATCGAAGCGTTAAAAAAACTCCGTGACGCCGGGGTTTCGACTTACGCATTCGTGGGACCCGTTCTCCCCATGAACCCGGAGCAAGTCGCAGCAGCTATCGGCCCGCACGTGGAGAGTGTTCTCATCGACAGGATGAACTATACCGCCAAAACAGCCGGTTTATACCTCTCCAGGAAACTTACCCTCTGGCTCGACGATGACTTCATCCACGATGTCATCGGCAGGCTCGCCGCAGCCTTTGACGGTATCCCCGTCGAACTCTGCTGACGGAGCCCTCCTTCCGGCTTTATAACAAACTGGGGGTTCAGTTTGCATTTCCTTGCATTTTTTCTGATTTTCTGAGGAAATGGGAACTGACCCCATTATTTTTCGGTTCATAAAAAGCCATACAGCAAACCGATAAAGAATCCAAATCCATCATAGCCCGGGTTCGGCCAAAACCCTCTTCCCTTCTTTCCGTTTGAAATGTGCACGTAACGGAGCCCTCCCATCAAATCGATATCTTTCATCAAACTGATCGATCCTCCCATTCCCGCTTTGAGCATGTAGTTGGAACCGGTGCCTCCTGGCGGAAATGGATCGGAGGTAAATACCCTCCCTCCATGGAGGTCGATAAAAATACTGGTTTTCTGCCGCCTGATGATATCGAAACGGAACCCTATTCCCAGCCCCCATCCGGATGTATCCGCATCAAACGTTAAACGCTCCGTGGGAAAAACCGCTACCCTTTCGCCCACTGTTTTTACATGATAAACACTCCCGGTAACTGCAAGGTTTTTAAATAGATAGTATCCAACTTCGCCATTTATCGTTGTAATGGTTATTTCCCTTCCCGATTTTATTCCGTCAACATAGTCCATGTATGCCGATACGAAAATCGAAGCTTTTTCATTCGATCGAAGAGGCTTCGTCGAGCCAGGCTCTGCTCCTTGGCCATAACTCGAGGATGCGCCTGCCAGTATGATGAAAGCAACCACCAGCTTTTTAAGCGATTCCATGGCGTGGAACAAACCCCTTTGATTTCTTTTCGAGCTGGATTTTTAAAGGTATTTCTCCAAACGACATTCATTATACTGAAAACCTGCTCAATTCTTCTATCTTCTCCCTGATAGATGCCGCCAAACATGGGGGGCAGTTTGCATTTCCTTGCATTTTTTCTAATTTTCTGAGGAAATGGGAACTGACCCCATTAACACTATATATTATTGATTTGAATCCGGTTGGGAGGGAAGGTCATGAAAATCGACGAAGGCACGTGGAAGTTTTTCCAGAAGCATCTCAGGTACAGCGATGAAGAGATGAAACTATTCAGAGAAGACCCGAGAAACGAGGACGTAATTGTAAAAGGGCTCGGATTGATGAAAAAGCAGATTGTCCTCGAGGTGGTTGCTTCACAGGGCTGCAACAGTCAGCACCGGGTGGGAGACAAGCTCTACTTCGACGGCGCGGGAAACCTCATAACGAAGCGCTGTCCGGAAAGGGTCTGCGTCTACGCCCTTTCTTCGGCCGCCAAGCTGATTTTCGCATCGAATGAACTCTTCTTCGCGGGTGCCGACCCGAACGACATGCGATTCAAAAGGGTCGGCTGTTTTGACGTGGGGGTCCGCTGCGGGGGCTGGGGGAACATCGTCATGGAGCTCCGGATGGAGGACAGATAGGGCTTACGCACGGGTCACGGGAAGGTTTTCCCCCTTCATTCGTTCAGGCTCCCGGATACGCGAACCACATGTTGTGAATGAAAAATTACCCATCTGTGGTGAATCGTCCGGGTACAGCCTCCCCGCAGTCCGGGCAGGCGCCGTTAACGATCCTGTTTTGATTGATCTCCATCACGTAGCGCTCGATGAGCAGGACCCCGCAGCTGGCGCAGTAGGTGCTCTGACGGGGGTGCCCGGGGTCGTTCCCGACATAGACGTAGCGCAGGCCGGCCCCTTGTCCCGCCGCAAGGGCCCGATCGACGGAGGAGGCCGGGGTCGGCTCCAGGTGGGATAGCTTGTACTGAGGGTGGAATCTCGTCACGTGCCAGGGGGTGTCCTCGCCGAGGCGCTCTGCGATCCACGAGGCGATCCCCGCAAGCTGCCCGTCGTCGTCGTTCAAGCCGGGAATGAGGTTGGTGACCACCTCCACGTGGAGCCCCATGCTCCTTGCCTTCTCCGTGATCCTGAGGATTCCCTGAAAATCCAGGACGTTGGCCACCTTTCTGTACCCCTCTTCCGAAAATGCCTTGACGTCCACCCGGTACACGTCGAGGTGCGGCGCGATGAGGGAAAGCGCCTCCTCCGTGATGTAGCCGTTGGTGACGTAGTTGGTAAAGAGCCCCCGTTTTTTTGCTATCCGGGCCCCATCGAGGGTGTACTCGAACCAGAGGGTGGGCTCGTTGAAGGTCCAGGAGATACCGCTGCACCCCTGGTTCTCCGCGAACCCGACCAGGTCCCTCGGGGCGAGATGATAGGTCGAAACGAAGCCGGCCATGTGTGCGATCTCGAAGTTCTGGCAACCGGGACAGCGGAAATTGCAGCCCAGGCTCCCCACGGAAAACCCGTCCAGCCTCACATCTGTACCGAGCTGTGAGTTTCGATCAGCACCGGTCAGCCTACTCTGTCCAATAACTTCATAGTGATCCTGAAGCCTGGCTTCCC
>JBFFNJ010000075.1:0-9343 GCA_041563215.1 Candidatus Deferrimicrobia bacterium
ATTTCCGCCGGGGTTTCAAGCCGCGGCCCCTCGGTGCATATGTAGGTGCCGCCGTGGACCACATCTCCTCCCCCTCCCTCTGCCGCTTCTGCCAGGGCCCGTCCCATGGAAGCGCAGAATACGGGATTCTGCCTGATGAACCCCAGGCCGGTACCCTCGAAGAAGGTGGCCTTCCTTCCTTTCGTGAAGTCGATGAGATCCGTGGGAACGAGAAAAGACCCCGGGGCCAGCGCGTCGTTTATGATACCGGGGCCGCTCCAGGCCACCACCCGCTCGACGCCGAGAAGCTTCGCGGCGTAAAGGTTCGCCCGGTAATTGACAAAGGGCGCGCTCACCTCATATCCCCTCTCCCCGTGCCGGGAGGTGAAATAAAACCGCAATCCCCCGTTTTCGTAGAGGCTGAAGGGAGCCGATTTCCCGAAAGGGGTCTTCACCCACCGCCTGTCAAGGAGCCTGCCGAACTCATCTTCGGCAAACTGGTATGCGCCCGATCCTCCAATCAAGAGAAATGGCGCTCTTTTTCCGGTATTTTCCGCCATCTAAAACATTGCCCGCAAAAGGAAGTTGAAGGCAAATCCGCCGACATTGGGATCCTCGGGGATTACATCGCTGAAATCGGGTTCCGCAAAAAACCAGCGAAACTCGAGGCCCAGGATGATGCCGGGAGATACCCTGAAATCCAGCCCCGTGCCAAAATGAAACCCCATTCCCGCGCCGCTGTCCGTATCGAAGCCGAAGTCGAGTTCGGCGAAATAGATCCCCGCCCCACCCTCCAGGTAGGGTTCAACGAAGGGGCCGGGATAGATGAGCCGGACATTGAAAATGAGGGGGGTAACTCTCAGATCGACGAAGTCGAACTCCGACTCGTAGTAGTCTATCTCCCCCTCGAAGGCCAGGTAGGGCGCCGAACGGTATCCGATTCCGATCCCGCCGAAGAAACCGCTGCTGAAACCCTTGAGCCCATCGGTTTCGTCGTTCGGCTCGAACAGTCCCATCTTTCCGGTGAAGTAGAGTTCCGGTGTAAAGGCGTACCGCGGCTGCTCGGGGTAAACCCTCCTCACCACCCGTGCCTGACTCGCCGCAGGAGCCACAGAGACGGCAATCAGGGCCAGCAGGGATGCCGAGATACCGGTTATTGCCCATCGGGTAAGATTTTTCATCGCAACCTCTTGAGTTCTGTTTTTATAATATTGATGGCATAATTGGATTCTAAGGCTAATTTTACTGTAATCTCGCGGAAATGAGAAAAGGATAAAGGAGGAAATAATGATAATCGTCATGAAGCCGAAGGCCCCGAAGAAGGAGCTGAACGCGGTGATCAGCAGGATCAAGGGCCTCGGTTACAAGCCGCACACCATTTACGGCGAAACGAGAAACGTAATCGGTGCGATCGGCGACGAGCGGGGGAAGTTCGTACTCCAGTCACTGGAGACCCTCCCCGGGGTGGAAAAAGTCGTACCCATCCTGACGCCCTACAAGCTGGCAAGCAGGGAATTCAAGATAGAGAAGACAAAAATACGGATAACCCGGGATGTGGCCATCGGGGGGGACGAGGTCATCGTCATAGCCGGGCCCTGCTCCATAGAAGGGCAGAAGATGCTCACCGACACGGCCAAGTTCGTCAAGAAGATGGGGGCAAAAATCCTGCGAGGCGGCGCATTCAAACCACGGACCTCACCATACAGTTTCCAGGGTCTCGAGCGCAAGGGGCTCAAGTACCTCCTCAAGGCGAGCCGCGAGGCGGGCATCCCCGTCATAACGGAAGTGATGAACCCCGAAGACGTGGATCTCATTGCCGAACACGCCGACATCCTCCAGGTAGGCGCGAGGAACATTCAGAACTTCGGCCTGTTGAAAAAACTGGGAAAGACGAAAAGGCCCGTCCTCCTGAAGCGGGGCATGATGACCACGATCAACGAGTTCATCATGAGCGCCGAGTACATCATTTCGGCGGGAAACAGCAGCGTGATCCTCTGTGAGAGGGGTATCCGCACATTCGAAGACGCAACCAGGAACACCCTCGACCTATCGGCCATCCCCGTGCTCGCGGAGAGGACCCACCTTCCCGTTATCGTCGACCCATCTCACGCCACGGGATACTCCCGGTACGTCAAGTCCATGGCCTTCGCGGCGATAGCGGCGGGATGCGACGGGCTGATGATAGAGGTCCACCCGACACCGGAAACGGCCCTCTCAGACGGCGGGCAATCTCTGGACTTTTCGGCCTTCGCGTCTCTCATGGAGGAGATAGTCCCCTTCGTAAACGCAGCAGGGAGGACCTTGGCATCCTGAAGATGAGCAGATTCAAAAAACCCCTGGCTCTCCTATCCCTCTTTCTGGCAGCCGCCTTCGTCATCGACATTGCCTATCTCAACTTCCTCATCAACAGGAGGATAAAGGAAGGGCTCTTAAAGGTCCCCTCCTCCCTCTTCGGAAGGCAGGTGGAAATAAGCGAGGGGGACAACATCCACAACCGGTCCCTCTTCACCTACCTTCACCGGCTAGGATACGCGGAGCGTGAGGGCGACCCCGGAAAGGGGGAGTTTACCCGGGGAGAGGGAAGGATAACCATTCACGTGAAGGACCTGCGTTCCGAGGAAACCGACCACAGAGGATTCCTCGCCACGATAACCTACGACCAGAACACGGGAGACATCGAGGCAATCGAGACGGGCGGCGTGGCCATCGACACCCTCATCCTGGGGATCCCCGAAATCGCCAGGGTAGCCGACAGGATGAGGCAGATCAGGAAATTCATGCCTCTTCAGGACTTCTCCAAACACCTCGTCGATGCGGTGATCGCCGCGGAGGACAGGCGCTTCTTCAGGCACATAGGCATAGATTACCGGGCCATAGCTCGGGCCCTCATAAAGGATATCGCCACCATGAGCTTCAAGGAGGGGGGGTCGACCATTACGCAGCAGCTCGCGAGAAACTTCTTCCTCTCCCCCCGGAAAACGGTGGCGCGGAAAGTCCAGGAGACCCTGATCGCCCTCATTCTGGAGATGAAGTACCGCAAGGAGAAGATCCTGGAGCTCTACCTCAACCAGATCTACCTGGGCCAGCGGGGAAGCGAGGGCATTTACGGCGTGGGCGAGGCGTCCAGCTACTATTTCGGTAAAAATGCCCGGGACCTCACGCTCTCCGAGTCGACGATGATCGCTGCCCTGGTCAAGTCTCCCAACTACTACTCTCCCCTGCGGCACCCCGGGAGGGTACTGGCGAGGATGCGGTATGTCACGGGTGGCATGGTGAAAATGGGCACCATCTCACCGGAAGAGGGAGATGAGGCATCGCGGGCCCTCCCCCCCCTTACGATGGTTGGAAGGGAAATGTCCTCCTCCAACTATTTCACCGACGCCATATTGGACCTGTTGAGCGACAGGATCGAAAGCAGCGACATCTTCTACGGTGATTACCACATATATACGACCCTCGATCCCGTGATCCAGGAGGTGGCCTCCTCATCCCTTAATTCGGCACTCTCGAGAATAGAGAAAGCTTACGGGATGACCGGGCGCCTCGAGGGTGCCGTGGTCATCGTCGACAACGCCACGGGTGAGATTGTTTCCCTCGTCGGCGGCAGGTCCTACGCCCAATCCCAGTTCAACCGCGCAACCATGGCAAAGAGGCAGGTGGGGTCCCTGTTCAAACCCTTCGTCATATTCGCCGCCCTGAGAAACGGTGTGGAGGGAAAGCCGGTCACCCTTTCCACCGTGGTCGACGCCAAAGGCATTCCCATCGAGACGAGGGAGGGAACCTGGTTTCCCCGAAACTTCGACGACCGGGAGTACGGCCGCGTTACGGTCCGGGCCATACTCGAGAATTCCATCAACACGGGGGCCGTCAGGATCGGGCTCGAAACGGGCCTGGACGCCATAATAAACACCAGCTCAACCTTTGGCCTCGGAGAGAGGCTCAAGCCCTATCCGTCGATGATTCTCGGCACCTTTCCCTTCTCCCCGGTGGAGATGGCGTATGCCTATGCAACATTCGCCTCGATGGGAAAGAAGTTTCCCGTGAGGATCGTAAAGAGCGTCTACCGGGAGGGAGAGAGGATCCTCCGGTTCCCGTCGCTGCCAATCGGCGCGGTGAGACCCGATGAGGCGTTTCTCATCCTGGACGCGCTGTCGGGATCCGTCCTCAGGGGAACCGCCAGATCTCTGGGCAGGATATTCCCCCGGGGGGTGGCCGGCAAGACGGGGACAACAGACGACGGCAGGGATTCCTGGTTTGTCGCCATGACGAAGGAATACACCATATGCACCTGGGTCGGTTTCGACGATGCGGCACCGACCCCTCTGACGGGAGCCACCGGTGCCCTTCCCGTTTCCGCCGAAATCCTCAAGAAAATCTACCGCGGGAAACCTCCCGGAGAAATTCAGCCCCCCACCAGCATAACGAGGAAAGAGATAGACTACCGCACGGGGTTTCTTGCAACCTCCGGCTGCAGGGAGGTCATCGAGGAATCGTTCCAGGCCGGAACGGAACCGGAAGGATTCTGCCCGGATCATCCCCCGGGCCCCGTTGAATCGATGGGGACGAAGTTTCTCGAAACCCTGCGGGAGCTTTTCGATTGAATCCGGCCGGCGAGGTAACTGATGTTTGTAAATCGGCCTTTGAAATATGATATAAGTAAATCCTCAACCGACGACCAGCCGGGTACTCGAGAAAGGAAAGTTACATGACCATGGATTACAAGGGGTCCTTAAGCCTGCCCCGCACCGATTTCCCGATGAAAGCCAACCTTCCCGTCCGGGAGCCCCTTATCCTGGAAAAGTGGAAACAGATAGACATATACGCGAAAATCATCGAGAAAAACAGGCGGGGGAAAAAGTTCGTCCTTCACGACGGCCCGCCTTACGCAAACGGCCATATCCACATGGGCCATGCTTTGAACAAGATCCTGAAGGACATCATCGTGAAATACCGGAGCATGACCGGCAACTGGTCGGAGTACATACCCGGCTGGGACTGTCACGGGCTCCCCATAGAGCACCAGGTGGACAAGAACCTCGGAGAAAAGAAATACACCATCGACCGGGTAAAAAAGAGGCAGATCTGCAGGGACTACGCGGAAAAGTATCTCGATATTCAGCGGGAGGAGTTCAAGAGGCTGGGAATCTTCGGGGACTGGGATAACCCATACAAAACAATGAGTTTTGACTACGAGGCGAAGACCCTCCGCGAACTGGGGGCATTCGTTCAAAGCGGGGCCGTATACCGGGGGGTAAAGCCCGTCTACTGGTGCAAGGAGTGCAAGACGGCCCTTGCCGAAGCGGAGGTAGAATACCACGACCACACCTCCCCTTCGATTTACGTCAAGTTCCCCTACCCGGGCGAGCCGGGGGACATCTCCCCGAGGCTTTCCGATGAAAAGGTTTTTTTCGTAATCTGGACCACGACCCCCTGGACCATCCCCTCCAATCTCGCGATTGCCCTCCACCCGGAGCTGGAATATGCGGCGATCAGGGCAGGAAACGAGGTCTACGTCGTCGCCGTGGGGCTGATCGAAAGCTTCGTAAAAAAAGTCGGTATCGAGGATTATGAAAGGATAGACACCTTCAAGGCAGGGCATCTGGAGCGGCTTCTGTGCCGCCACCCCCTGTATGACAGGGATTCGCTCCTGGTCCTGGGAGATTACGTGACCCTGGAAGCGGGGACGGGCTGCGTCCACACCGCACCGGGACACGGCCGGGAGGACTACGAGACGGGCCTTGCCTACTCCCTCGACATCTACGCGCCCGTCGACGACGGGGGAAGGTTCACGACCGAGGTGGAGCACTTCGCGGGGATGGACGTCTTCGATGCCGACAGTGCGGTAATAGACAAGCTCGAGGAGAGGGGAATGCTCGTTAGCTCCGGCACCATGAGCCACGCATATCCCCACTGCTGGCGGTGCAAGGAGCCGGTCATCTTCAGGGCCACCAGCCAGTGGTTCATCTCCATGGATGCAACGGACATCAGGAAAAAATCCCTGGGTGAGATAAAGAAAGTGACGTGGATTCCCCGGTGGGGTCAGCAGAGGATCGCGTCGATGATCGAAACCAGGCCGGACTGGTGCATCTCGCGGCAACGGGCCTGGGGAGTCCCGATCACCGCTTTCACCTGCACCGGATGCAAGGGTTCGATTCTTTCCGTCGACCTCGTGGAAAAAGTGGCCCGGACCTTCGACAGGGAAGGAGCCGACGCCTGGTTCACAAAGAGCGCGAAGGAGCTCGTGGGAGATTTCTCCTGCCCGGACTGCGGGTGCGCAGATCTGGAGAAGGAGATGGACATACTCGACGTCTGGTTCGACTCGGGAGTGAGTTATGCCGCCGTGTGCGAGGGGAGGGAAAACCTGGGGATTCCCGTCGACCTCTACCTCGAGGGAAGCGACCAGCACAGGGGATGGTTCCACAGCACCCTCCTGGCTTCCGCCGGAACGCGGGGGTTTGCGCCTTACCGGGCCGTTTTGACCCACGGCTTCGTCGTTGACGGCCAGGGAAAGAAGATGTCCAAATCGCTTGGAAACTATATCGCCCCCGGGGAAATCATCAACCGGTACGGCGCCGAAATCCTGCGGCTCTGGGTTATCGCCGAGGATTACCGGGATGACATCAGGATCTCTGCGGAGATTCTCGAGCGAACTTCCGACGCGTACAGGAAGATACGGAACACGATCCGCTTTCTGACGGCCAACCTCTTCGACTTCGAACCGGCCGCTCACACCGTACCATTCGACGGCCTGCTCGAGATCGACCGGTTCGCCCTCTCGTGCCTGAACAGGCTCATCGATCGGACGAAACGGGCTTACGAGAATTACGAATTTCACCATATATTTCACTCCGTTCACAACTTCTGCGTAGTGGACATGTCCAATTTCTACCTCGATGTGATCAAGGACAGGCTCTACGCATCCAGGACGGGCGAGACAGGAAGGAGAAGCGCCCAGACCGCCATTTACCTCATACTGAAGACCCTTCTCACCATCACGGCGCCCGTCATCTCCTTCACCGCCGAAGAGTCCTGGGACCACGCCCCCGACTGGGATGGAAAGCCGGAGAGCGTATTCCTCGAGTCCTTCCCGGGGCCCTTTTCCATACCCGGGGAAAGCGCGGTGCGCGAAAAGTTCGAAAAGATTCTGAAGATACGGGAAGACGCCTCGCGGGCACTGGAGGCGGGCAGGCAGAACAAGATCATCGGCCATTCCCTCGATGCCGTCGTATCTTTCGAAGCTCCCGGAGAAACCGGCAGGTTTATCTCGAATAACACCGACCTTTTGCGGGACGTGCTCATCGTGAGCATGGTGGAGCTAGTAAAAGACGCGGGAGAGGGGGCAGCCGCAGGAGAAGCAAACCCGGACCTGCGAATCGCGATTTCTAAGTCCCGCGCCAAAAAGTGCGAGCGCTGCTGGAAATATGAGGAAACCGTGGGAAAATACGATGACCATCCGACGATCTGTGAGCGATGCAGAAACGTAATCGGCTAAGATTCAACCCATCCCGGATAAAAGTCTCCCTCCTGTTCACGCTGGCGGTCGTTGTCATCGACCAGGCTAGCAAGTATCTGGTCAGGGCAACGGTACCAAGATACGAGGCGATCGGCGTGATAAAAGGCTTCTTTCAGATCGTGTACGCGAAGAACACGGGCGTGGCCTTCGGTCTCCTGGCATCGCTGGATCCGAAGGTCATGAACCCCCTTCTATCGCTGGTCAATGTGGTCATCATGGCCATTCTCGTCTGCCTCGTCCTCATCGAGGAATTCAGCCTGCTGACCCGCGCGGCATTCGGCCTCATCCTGGGGGGCGCCGCGGGCAATCTCATCGACCGGGTGTCCCTCGGCTTCGTCGTGGATTTTCTCGATTTTTACATCGGGTGGTTTCACTGGCCTGCCTTCAACGTTGCCGACGCAGCCATCACGGCAGGCGTTTTCCTCATGATAGCCGACACCCTGTTTCTTGATCGGAAGAGGAAAAGATAGGCATAAGGAGACCTGTGGGAGTAACGTGGTAATGCGGGATTCGGAATGCGGAATGCGGAATGAACACCCAACTCGAAACTCTGAACTCTAAACTCTGAACTGGTTTCCCGGGACCCGGGACTTTCAATTCTTTTCACCATCTATAGGGCTCCACCAACCACCATCCTGATGGCGTTGTTGCCCGTGTCTGCCACGTAGAGGTTTCCGTCCGGGTCGACGGTCACGTTGCGGGGGTTTATCAGCCCCGCCGTATCCGGAGGGAGCGGTTCGAGGATAGAACCGGGTGCGTTGCCGTTATAAGTTATTGAAAACAATTTGTTATCTTTGACTACTATTAATTTTCCAGTGTCCAATTCAAGCGCAAAAAGCTTGTTTGAGTAACCTTCAATAAAATCAGGAGTTTTTATATTGTAATCAGAAGTTAAAATGCCATCATAAAATTGATTTTCAACATAACTTCCAACAAATGTATAAACCAAATCGTTTTCTACAAATTTTATTTTGTTATTTCCAGAATCTGAAAAATATAATCTTGTCCCATCAAAATAAATGCCTTTTGGATTAATCAAACCATAATTGTCTTTGCTTATTCCTTCACCGATTGTTATGGGATTTATACCTCCTTGAACATAAATTTCTTTAACACCATTTATTATTTTGTATATCTTATGCTCGTCATAATCTGAATAGAAAAATTGCCCATTTTTACCTGTTAACATATTGTTTTCATCATTTAAAAATATTATTCCGGGATTTTCCGTAAATATAATTTTTTGCACTTTGAATAAATCTATAGAAAAAATATGTAAATCAGCAGAGAGGCAATATATGTAATCATCCACAATAAAATCAACTGGGAAGGGTATGGGCGTATCGACTAAACTATCACCCTCCTTGATTAGAGAAATATCAGCAATATTACCGACTTTGAAAATCTTAAACGACTCATCGATAATTTTTATATTACGATTCATTAAATCACTTATGAATATTTTGCCTTGATAGTACTCAACCTCAGCGGGGCCGTTCAGGAGGGCATCCCGGGCGTATGTTCCGTCGGGACTGTCTCCCGGCCCCTTTCCCCCTGCGATCGTGACGACCCATCCCTTCGGGACCATCACGACGGGGACGCTCGTATCCTCCCCCTCCTGCAGATGCAAACCGTAAACAAACCCCCGCGCAATCAAATTCCCCCCGCTGTCGTACTCGTCGACTTTTATGACCCTGTCGGTGCCCTCGGGTACATCCCCTATGGTCCCCCTTGCAAGAGACCGGGAAAATTCGTGGGTGATCTCGGGAAAATCGGGGCCGGAAATCCTCACAACGATCCTGTCGTCTGGAGACAATATCGACGGGTCGACACCCTGTGGCAGCTCGAGCG
>JBFFNJ010000076.1:0-9135 GCA_041563215.1 Candidatus Deferrimicrobia bacterium
ACCGGGGCGATGACATTTCCCGGACAAGATTTTCCCGGGCAGCGATGAAGCTCCACACCCATCTGGGCCAGCTTTTCGAGCCCGGGACGTAGCTTCCATCTTGATGCCGTTCTGCGGCGAATGGTACTCTCTTAAAAACTTCCGCACCTCATTCCGGCTCTCTAATCATGTGACCCGATAAGCTCTGTCACCAGCCTCACACCGGCACCGGTTGCACCGGGCATATACCCCATTTTTTCTTTATCCCTCCAGGCCACCCCCGCTATGTCCAGGTGTACCCAGGGAACATCACCGACGAAGTGGCTGAGAAAGTAACCGGCAGTTATCGCTCCCGCTTCGGGACCTCCCAGGTTCTTGATGTCGGCAACCTCGCTCTTGATTTGCTCGCCATATTCTTCAAAAAGAGGAAGTTCCCATGCCCTCTCCCCGCTTTTTTTCGATGCCTCCGCAAATTTGTCGAGCAGTCCCCGGTCATTTCCCATCATACCCATGGAAATACTTCCGAGAGCGACCACACAGGCCCCGGTCAGGGTAGCAATGTCAATGATGGCTTTCGCACCGAACTTTGTCTTTGCAAAGTGAATTGCATCGGCGAGGATCAGTCTTCCCTCTGCGTCGGTCGTTAGAACCTCGACGGTTTTCCCCGACATCATCTTGATAACATCGCCCGGCCTGTAGGCAGTTCCCGATGGCATGTTCTCTGCAACGGGCACCACAACCAGAACATTCTTCCTGACCCCAAGCGAAGAGATGGCCTTGAGTGTTCCCAGTGCCGCAGCGGCTCCCGCCATATCGTATTTCATCTTGTCCATACCTTCCCATTTTTTCAGGGAAATCCCGCCGGTATCGAAGGTTACCCCCTTCCCGATGACTGCCAGGGGCTTTTCTTTTTCCCTGCCCCCCCGGTAGTTCGCCACGATCAGACGGGGTGGAGACGGCGAGCCCATCCCGACCGCATAGAGACCCCTCATCCCCATCTTCTTTATCTCTCTCTCATTGTAAACTCTTACCCTGACCTTCCCCTTTGAGAGCTTCGCCGCTTCCTTCGCAAGATCATCGGGCCGGAGGTAAACGGGGGGGGTATTCACGAGTTCCCGGGCATAATTGACCCCCGCGGCTATTCCTCTTGCCTCGAAAACGCCCCTTTGTACCTCTCTCACGGAGCCACCCTTCTCATCAACAATGGTCAGCCGATCAAGACGATGCGCCTTCTCTTCCCTGAACCTATCGTAGGAATAGTTGGAAAGAAGATACCCGAACGTCAGGAACCTGGATAGATCCTTCACGTCGAAGCCGCCTTCACCGTCACCGGGCAGCACCGTGGCAAGGTGTTTTTTCTTGAGATTTTTCGCTATTTTTACCGGATACAGGGAAAGGTGTCTGACCTTGTCCAGGGAGAATTTCTCCTTTGAACCGAGTCCAACCACGACGATGCGGTCCGATGCAAGCCTGCCCTCCGATAAAAAGACCATACTTTCGCCGAATTTGCCTTTCAGTTCACCCCTCTTCACGGCCCGGGCGATTGCGCCCCCGATTATTTCATCGACTGTCTTCGTGACACCATGCAGCCTCTTTGTTCCTTCGAATAGGCCGACTGCAAGGATATCTGCAGCAACCCCCCGGATATGTTCCGAGGTAACCGTGATCTTCATATCGCCCATCTCCTTCCTCAAAATTTTTTTTTCGAATCCAGTAACACCGTGTACGGACCGTCGTTTACAATTTCCACCTTCATCTGCTCCCGAAAGGCTCCCGAGACGACATCGTGACCCTCCCTTTCAAGGACCGCCAGTACCATCGAGAAGAGTTCCCGGGCAACCCCCGGCTCCTCCGCGTCTGAGTAGGAGGGCCTGTTCCCCTTTCTCGCATCCCCTGCGAGGGTAAATTGTGGAACGAGGCAGATTTCGCCACCCACATCGAAAACGGAGAGTTCGCTCTCCTTTTTTCCATCTTCCGATGGGAAAATTCTCAGGCCTGAAATCTTGCGGGCCATGTATTCAACATCGGCCTCGCCATCACCCCTCTGCACGGCGAGAAAAACCAGGATCCCCCTGCCGATTGCAGCGACTTCCCTGCCCCCGACGGTTATCTTCGCCCGCAGTACTCTCTGGATAACTGCCCGCACCCTGGCCTCCCCGACAGTTCATACAGACATCTTATAGATCAAAACCATTTATAAAAAAAGAGCAAACAGCGCTTGATTTCTGAAAGAGCAGGCATGGCTTCACGCTTTTTTAAACGATCGATTATTTTGTGTGGTGACGTTGTTTTATGATGCCGGCGAGGAATATATCTATGAGCTCCCCCGTTATGCCCACTACCGCCGCCTCATCGAGGGTTTCTCTCTTTCTCAGAGATGCGACGACCGGTTCCGTGAGGAATATAAAGAGTATGAGGCCGAACAGCGTTGCCGCAGTCAATTCGATGTCAACTTCCCTGAACCGCCCGGAGTCGATGCCCCGCTCGAGTATGTCACGAACGGTATCGAGGCTCTTTCTGAAGTAGAGGTGAACAAAGTCACTCAGATGCCCGTCATCCGCAAGCATCTCCCTGTGCATTATTTTCACGATATCCCTGTTGAG
This sequence comes from Candidatus Deferrimicrobia bacterium, assembly GCA_041563215.1. Taxonomy (GTDB): domain Bacteria; phylum Desulfobacterota; class Deferrimicrobia; order J040; family J040; genus WVXK01. The sequence goes on from JBFFNJ010000076.1 coordinate 2,583, forward strand.
ATAGTGGGCCCTTGCATATTCGATGCAGAACTCCCTCAACTGCTCCGAGGGGTCTCTCCTTCCCTTGAAGGCCCGAAGAAGCATCCTGTAGGTTTCATTCGAGCAGAACTCGATGATGCTTCTGTAGAGCCCCTGCTTGTCGTCGAAGTAATAGTAGATCATGGCGCTGTTGACGTCGGCCCTGGCAGCTATTTCCCTGATTGAAGTCGCAGCAAACCCTTTCTCGGCAAAGAGTTCCTCTGCAGCAACGAGTATTTTCTGCCTGACTTCTTCTGGAGATCTGTTTCTTTTCTTTCGTCTCGTCATAATTAATCAAGCGATTGAAAAACTGAATTCACCTTATATTATGTGCTTTTCACCTGTCAAGACGAAAAACCTCACAGCAGCGCATACCTCAGCCCGGTGGAAAAGAGCCGGGCAAGGCGGTTCCAATCTCACTTATCGAGCCAGCCGTCGGGAAACCCCACCCAACTTTTGCTTTTTCACGGTTTCTTTTTACCCTATAATCAAAACATTAAAACTGGGCCAGTTACTTCCAATCAATGCGCAGAACAGCGGTTTGCATAGCTTGCGGTTTTTTTCTCGCAGCTTACATCTCTGGGTGCCAGACAGGGAAAGTGAAAGAGAAAACAGAGGATACCGTGTCTCTTCAGGTTGCGGAAAGCCTCATGGAGGATGAAGAGTACCGGGATGCGATTGAGGTGTTGAAGAATATGATTAACGACCACCCCTCCTCTCCCCTGCTCGAGAAAGCATATTTCGATATCGGGAAGGCGTATCACCTGGACGAACAAAACGTCGAGGCAGAGGTCGCCCTCGATGATTTCATGCGCCTTTACCCCGACAGCAAGCTGATCCCGGAGGCTCTTCTCTTGAAGGGAAAAAACACGGAAAGGGACAAGGAAAAACCGGGAAGAGACCAGAGCTTTACCGAGAGCGCGATCGGCACATATTCCCAGATTGTCAACAAGTATCCCGAAAGCAGGGCAGCAAAGGAGGCCCGGGAGAGGATAAGCGCTCTGAAGGACTACCTCGCGAGACACGAATTGCTGGTTGCACGGTTTTATTTCAAGACGAAAAAGTTTGCAAGCGCCGAAAAGAGACTCAAAGTTGCTTTTGAAAAATATGCCGATACCGGCACAGCCCCTGAAATCGTGAGCTTGCTCGCTGAGACATACCTGGCTGAGGAAAAGGGAGATGAAGCGCTGAAGCTCCTTGAATTCATGGAGAGGAACTATCCGGAAAGCGATGAGACAGACAATATCAGAGAGGAAATCAAAGGAGCAGGACGATGAATAAACACACTCTCGTCACGCTGGGGAAAAAAACCTTCGAGGAAAAAGATTACGAAGCCGCAGAGAGAATTCTTTTGACCGCTATCGAGAAGGGAGCAAAATATCCCGACGTGTACTACACCCTCGGGCTCACCTGCCACTCCCTTGGTGAAATAAACAGGGCGATACACTTTTTCAGGGAGGCACTCAAATTAAACGCGGAATACGTCGAGGCCCTTCTTGGCCTCTCCATAACTCTGAACGACACGGGAAAGTACCGGGAAGCAAAAGAGGCTTTTAATAAAGCGATCGACGCCGTATCGGGGGAAAAAACGGTAATACCCGACACGATCGTAAAGCCACGTATGGTGAACCTTCACCGGGAACTCGGCAGGGTTTCCATGTCCATAAACAGGTATGAAGATGCCGTGTTCTATTTCAAAAAAGCCCTCGAGATCGCTCCCGAGTACATCGATGTCAAGCTGGAGTATGCAGGTGCCCTGAGGGAAAAGGGAGACTTCGCAGAAGCCAAGGGGGTGCTCGAAGAAATACTCAAAGAGAAACCCGCCTTTGTTCCCGCGCTTCTTGGTATCGGCATAATCAATTATGTCGAAGGGAACGTTGCAGGAGCGAAAGCCTTCTGGGAAAAATCACTGACCATCGAGCCTACAAACAGGCTCGCCCACCTCTACCTCAAGTCGATACCGAAGGGAAGGGATTAGTGCAAACCGCGGCATCAGATGCTTTCCAGGTACTCCCGGACCTTATCAATGGCGATCTGTAACAAACGGTTGTCTGAGGAGCCGGTTTGCGCAAGGTCGGCCCTCCCACCTCCCTTTCCTCCAACGGAACGGGAAATCTCATCGACGATTTTTCTCGCGTCGATTCGTTCGGAAGCCTCCTTCGCCACACCCACGAGAACGGTACTCTTCCCTTCCGTCTGCGTTCCGAGCACGATCACCCCTTTTTTTACCTTCCCCTTCAGCTCGTCCATGACCTCTCTTAATATTCTTACATCCACTTCCTCAAAAAACCGATAGGCGAATTGTACACCTGCGAGCTCCTCAACCGTCAACTCACCGCCGGCGAGACCCCCTTTGATGGCTTTTTTCCTGATATCCTCTTTCTCCTTCTCGAGCCTTTTCATGTCGAAGAGAAGCTTTTCCACCCTTCCGTCGACTTCTCCCGGTGCAACGGCCAGAAGGTGAGCAGTGTTATCGAGGATCCTGCGGATACCGTTGAGATAGGTGACGGCCTCAACCCCCGTTAAAGCCTCCATTCTTCGAACACCCGAGGCCAGGGACCTATCTTCAATGAGCACGAACACACCCAGTTCCCCCGTATTCGCTGCATGAGTCCCTCCGCAGAGCTCGGCGCTCACCGCGTTCACCTTTACCATCCTGACAATATCGCCGTACTTCTCCCCGAAGATAGCCATCGCACCCTTCGTCAGCGCAACGTCATACGGCAACAGCTCCCAGGATACCTCTCTCCCCTGAAAAATGACCTTGTTCACGTACTCCTCGACGTGGTTTTTCTGGACCGGCGAGACCTGATCGAAATGGGTATAGTCAAACCTCAGTTTATCGGGACCCACATAGGACCCCGCCTGTCTCACATGGTCACCGAGAACGTTTCTCAAAGCCGCCTGGAGAATATGTGTCGCCGTGTGGTTTGCCCGGGTCCTGCGACGCCGGTCTTCATCCACCGTAAGGGTAGCCCTGTCGCCGACAGATATGCTGCCGGAGAGCACCGTTCCCCTGTGTCCTATGATACCCTCGGCAGCGTAGAAGGTTTCCTCGATTTCAACCTCCCCCTCTGCTACCGATATTCTGCCCCTGTCACCTATCTGCCCGCCGGCCTCGGCGTAAAACGGAGTCCTGTTGGTCACTATTTCGACCTCATCTCCCTCACCCGCCTGCTCCACCGACTCCTGCCGGCGTACGATTCTTGCGACCTCACCCGTATCGGAGGTAAAATCATACCCGGTAAATTCCGTGGAAAACCCCTTTTCCAGAAGTTCCACATACGCCGAAATATCCGATGTGTACTCCCCACCCTTCCACGCCTGCCTTGCCCTTTCTCTCTGCTTCTCCATCTCACTGTCGAACTCTTCCGTATCAACCGTAAGCCCCCGCTCACGGCATATATCCTGGGTCAGGTCAAGGGGGAAGCCGTAGGTATCGTAAAGCTTGAAGGCAACACTGCCCTGGAACACCTGCTCGCCCCGGATCAGACTTTTTTTCGCCTCCTCCTCGAATATTTTCAGGCCTCCATCGAGGGTTGCAAGAAACCGCGCCTCCTCATTGACGACCACTTTCCCGATGAACTCTCTGTTTGCCGAAAGCTCAGGGTACTGCTCCTTCATCTCCTCGATCACCTGCTCGGCAACACCGTGAAGGAAAGGCTTTTCAAAACCCAACTTTTTCCCGTGGCGCAGAGCCCTTCGCATAATCCTCCGCAGGACGTATCCCCTTCCTTCGTTTGCAGGCAACACCCCATCGGCTATCAGAAACGCCGTTGCCCTCCCGTGGTCAGCAATGACTCTCATTGCAGCATCCAATCCCCCGTCTGATCCGTACTCGGTCCCCGCCATCATAGCTATTTTCCCTATGAGGCCGGTGAAGAAATCTGTGTCATAATTGCTCTTTACCCCCTGCATGGCCGCTGTTATCCGCTCGAGCCCCATCCCGGTGTCGATGCTCGGCTTCGGGAGCGGCTGCAGGTTACCCCCCTCGTCCCTGTTGAACTGCATGAAGACAAGGTTCCATATCTCGAGATACCTGTCACAGTCACAACCCACGGTGCACGAGGGCCTGCCACATCCAACATCTTCTCCCTGATCATAGATAATTTCGGAACAGGGGCCGCAGGGACCCGTCTCTCCCATGGCCCAGAAGTTGTCCTCTTCACCGAACCTGAATATTCTCTCTTCCGGTACGCCCATATCCCTGTTCCACAGATCATATGCCTCATCATCATCCCTGAAAACAGAAACGTAGAGACGGCCGGGGTCGAGTCCAAGGTCCCTCACAAGAAAGTCCCAGCCGTAGAAAATGGCCTCTTTCTTGAAATAATCGCCAAAGGAAAAGTTTCCGAGCATCTCGAAAAATGTATGATGCCTCGCCGTGTAGCCCACATTTTCCAGGTCGTTATGCTTCCCGGAAACCCTCAGGCATTTTTGCGATGTAACAGCCCTCTTCGTCCCCACATTCTCAAGGCCGAGAAATGCACCCTTGAACTGCACCATGCCGGCGTTGGTAAAGAGCAGGGACGGGTCTTTCGCAGGAACGAGCGAAGAACTGGGAAGTATCTTGTGCTCATGTTTTTCAAAATACTTTAAAAACCTTTCTCTAACTTCCTTCCCTGTCATTTTCAGCCCTCGTCTTTCTCTCGTATTCAGAAATTATATCCCCACATTCGCCAGGGTCAAACCCTCTGGCCGCGAGAAATCCAAACACCCTCCTTCTGTTGTCAAGAATATCTCTTTTTCCCCTCTCCTGCTTCCTCGCCAACAGCTCCACGCCCCTTTTTACCGACCTGTCCCTGGTTAGAGCCTTTTCCAACTCCCCGTTTATTATATCCTCCGGGATTTTCCTCCTCACGAGATATTCCCGGATCTTTCGCCTGCCGTATCCCGAAGACTTGAATTTAAAGCCGATGAGTGTTCTGGCAAGCTCCCTGTCATCGAGGTATCCGAACTCCTTCAGCCTGCCGATCGCTTCCTCGACGAGGAGGTCGTCAAACCCTTTTTGCAGGAGCTTCCGCCGAACCTCTAAAACGGAATACTGTCTGATGGAGACAATTCTGAGCGATTCTTTCAAGCAGTCTCTTGCGTCCATCGTCAAGAACTGTCGTCATCACCATCAACCCTATCAAACTCATCCCAGGTAAGGTCGGAGCTGCTCGTCACACCTTTCACCCGAAGGGCAAAATCTTCAGGATTGGTAGCCTGGCGCATAGCCTCATCAAGGGTTATCAAATCTTTTCTGTAGAGGCCCATGAGGGACTGGTCGAAGGTCTGCATTCCATACGTGGTAAATCCTTCGGCAATGGCATCCCGTATCTTTTTCGTCTTTTCCTTGTCTTCGATATACTCCCTGATGCGAGCCGTATTGAGGAGGATTTCCACAGCAGGCACCCTCCCTTCACCATCAGTGCGCATCACCAGACGCTGGGATATGATTGCTTTGAGGATCGCAGAGAGCTGCAGCCTGATCTGCTTCTGCTGGTAGGGCGGGAAGACCGTTATGATACGGTTGATGGTCTCCGCCGCATCCAGCGTGTGCAGCGTGCTGAGGACGAGATGTCCCGTCTCGGCGGCTACCAGCGCAGTTTCGATCGTTTCATAATCTCTCATTTCACCGACGAGTATCACATCCGGATCCTGCCTGAGAGCGCTCTTCAAAGCTGCGGCAAAGTTGGGGGTGTCAACCTCTACCTCTCTCTGGGTGATTATGCTCTTTTTGTCCTTCAGGAGAAACTCGATGGGGTCTTCTATCGTAATAATGTGGCAGGTCCTGTGATTGTTTATATGCTCGATAATCGATGCGAGGGTAGTCGATTTTCCGCTTCCCGTGGTCCCCGTGCAGAGAATGAGCCCCCGTGATTCCGAAGCAACCTTCTCAAGGATCTCCGGAAGATTCAATTCCTCGAAGGAAAGGACCCCCCCGGGAACAACCCGCAGCGCTACGCCGAGAGTCCCCCTCTGCATGAATATGTTCGCCCGAAAACGGCCGAGTCCAGAAACGCTGTACGCCACGTCGAGTTCTCTCATCTCCCTGAATCTTTCCTTCTGAGCATCGCTCAGCACCATGTTCGTGATACCCATGAGATCTTCCTGCTTCAACCGGTAATCCATCTTCAGGGGGACGAGTCTCCCATTGACCCGGAGGACGGGGGGCAGGCCCACCTTCAGGTGTACATCTGAAGCGCTGTTTTTTACGGCAACTTTCAATATTTCATTGAGGTTCAGGGACATCTTCACACTCCCTTTTCTTCTTTATTTTCATTTACTTCGGCAACACTCAAGCCCGTTTTTTCCCGCACCTCTCTTTCTATGCTCTCCCTCAGGTCCGGATTCTGTTTCAAAAACCCCCTCGCGTTTTCCTTTCCCTGGCCTATTTTTTCATTCCGGAAAGAATACCAGGCCCCGCTCTTTTCCACTATTTCGAGATTGGTGGCCAGATCTATCAGATCGCCTTCCCGGGAAATTCCCTCACCGTAGAGGATATCGAACTCAACGTCTCTGAATGGGGGTGCAAGCTTGTTTTTCACGA
>JBFFNJ010000077.1:0-9044 GCA_041563215.1 Candidatus Deferrimicrobia bacterium
CCCTTGTAACCCGTAAATGCACCAACCATCCCGAGCAGTTTGATATCTCCACCGCCAAGCCCCTCCCTCTTGGTTATTCCTTCATAGATAAGGGCTGTGAAATAGAGAATTCCCCCCCCAACGACTATCCCGGTTACCGAAAATTTCCATCCCTTGTCAAGGAGAAAAGAGACGATGAAAAAGCCCGCAACAAGACCTCCCAGGCTCAGGGTATCCGGAATAATTCTCTTGTCGATATCGATGAAGGTCACCACGAACAGGATGGAGTAAAAAAGAAGATCTCTCAGGAGGACAAAGGTTATTCCGTCGAACCGGTAGGCGAGAAAAAAAATGAGGCCGGTGCACAGTTCCACGAAGGGGTACCTTGCGGAAATTCGCACTCCGCAGTTCCTGCATCTGCCCCTGAGAAGCAGATAACTGAGAATTGGAACGTTGTCTCTTGCCTGGATCTTGCTTTCACACGACGGGCACGACGAAGGGGGTCTGACGATCGACCTGCCCTCAGGCAGCCGGTAAATAATCACGTTGTAAAAACTGCCCATCACCGTACCGAGAAGAAAAAAGAGAAGAGAGGCTAGGCTTTCCATGCCCTTGCCTCGAGGAGCTTCCGGTAGAGTTCCCGGTGTTTTCTCACCATCTCCTTCTCTGAAAACTTGCTGATAAGATCCTCCTTCCCCTTTTCGAGGGTTTCCCTCTTTATCTCACCTTCACGCACACGGATGATTCTTTCCGCTGCCTCCGAGGGAGAGCGCACATCGATAAGAAAGCCGTTAACCCCATCCTCGACCACCTCTGCCGTACCGTCTACCGCGGTGGAAACGACAGGGACGCCGGCAATCAGAGCCTGAGGAATAACCTTCGGAAGCCCCTCCCACAGTGAGGTCAAAACCAGGGTATCAAAGGCAGCGATCACATCCCGGATGTTTTCCATCCACCCCGGCAATAAAAAATTATTCCCGAGACCCAGGTCCAGGATATTTTTCATGATCTCGGAGCCCATTTCACCGTCTCCAACCATCACGTATCTGAAGTCGTATCCTTTCTCTTTCAGCACATTTGCCATCTTCACAAAATCAAGCGGGGATTTTTGAGGCTTGAAACAGGCCACCATTCCCACGGTAAACTTCTCATCCTCGAGACCCAGAATCTCCCTGCCCCTCTCCCGTGAGGAGTTTCCAAATTCCTCCGTGTTGAAACCGGACCTGATCAGCACGGTCTTACCCGCATCAAATATCCCGAGACCAATCCCCCGCCTACCGTTGTCCTCGGAGACAAGGACGAAATAATCGGTGATACGCCCTACAATCCGTTCCACCATAATCAAGATCCACCTTATCAGGGATGATTGGAGGGGGTTGAAACCGAACCCGTGAACCGTATGGATGATAATCTCACACCCTGCCATAGCCGCGGCAACCCTTCCCACTATGCCTGCTTTCGAGCTGTGTGTATGAACGATAACCGGTTGTTCTGGAGACATCTTTTTCAGCTTCCTCAAGATGCGGAAAATCTTGAGCAGGGACACGGCATCCCAGAGCGGTTTGATCTCCCGGACGAGCTCTTTTACCCGATAAAAGGTGAGTCCTCCGACTCTCTCCGCCCTTCCGTCGAGCATGCCCCCTTTCCCGGAAATCAGATACACCTCGAAGAGGTCCCGGTCAGCCATTTCACAGTTGATGAGCGTATTTTCCTGGGCCCCGCCGAGTTCCAGCAGGGTTATGATGTGAACGAGTTTTGCCTTCATTACATGGTCATGTCTATCTTTTTCAACCATAGGGCCGTACCGACGAATATCATCGCGTTTAAAAACAAAAAGACCAGCGCCAAAAAGATGTTGGAGAGCATTATGGCAATCCCAAAGATGCCGCATATAATTGATACTCCATAGCTAAACAGCACCGTCTGCCTCACGCTCAGCCTCCATTTTCTCAGACGGAGGGCAAAGTGATCCTTGCTGCCTTTGAATATCGATTCGCTTCTCCTGAACCGAATGTAGGACACAAAGAACGTGTCAAAGAGAGGTACGCCGAATATGATAGCGGGCACGATCACAGCCAAATGATTATGGGTTGCATACTGCCCTATCATTGAAAAAGCACCGAGTAAAAAGCCGAGCAGCAGGCTTCCACAATCCCCCATAAATATGGAGGCAGGGTTGAAATTGTACGGCAGAAAACCTAAACATGCTCCCGCCAGGGCCAAGGAAAGGACACAGATTCCCATGTTCCCGTTTATTGCGGAGACGATGAACATGAATATGGCGCAAATAGAGCCAATCCCTACCGATAGCCCATCCATAACATCTATGATGTTGAAGGCGTTGATCAACAGTAACATCCACAAGAAAGTCAAGAGCACCTGGAGGAAGGCGGGGATAAAGACTATCTCGACCCTTATTCCCGATTTGATGAGGACGTATATGGCTATCAACTCACCCGTCAGCTTTGCACCAGGACTGAGACGGCCGAGATCATCGATAAGGCCGACCAAAACGATAATGCTCCCTCCGAGCAGTATCCCCAGGATGTTGGAGTCGAACCTATATACGAGAGAAATACCGATGAGGAAGGAGAGGTAAATGGAAAGACCCCCGAAATATGGGATCGCTTCTCTGTGCGTCTTCAGCAGTTCATCGGGTGCATCCACCACACCGAAACGCTTAGCCGCATCGCGTGCAACGGGGGTGGTGTAGAAGGAAACGAGAAAGGATATGGCAAACGTAAAGAACAGTATTGTCGGCGATAGGGTCACTTCATCCCCTCCGTATAAATCGAGACAAGCCTGTCGCCGAATTTCTCCAGGTCGTATCCTTTTTCAACGGTTCTCCTTCCCTCTCTCCCCAATCGAACGCGCAACTCTTCATCCTCGATGAGCATCTTCAACTTTTCGTACCACTCCTCATGTGAATTCGCGAGAAACCCATTGACCCCGTCGGATATTATCTCACGGTTCACGCCGACGGGGGACGCCACGACGGGAACGCCCGCTCCCATATACTGGAGCACCTTGAGTCCGCATTTTCCACGGGAATAGGGGGTATCCTCGAGGGGCATAATGCCGATATCGAAGGATCCTATTACATCTCTCTCTTTTTCCAGGTCCCACTGAACAAACTGCAGGGGAATATCCAGCGGCGGCTTTCTCGCGGATACGACAACGAGTTCGCTCCCTTTTTCCCTGCAGATCTTATTGATCACGGAAGCTATGGAGTTTAGGTGAATGAAATTATACGCCAGCCCGACCCAGCCAATTGCAGCGGGGCTTGAAAGTCCATAATGTTCCTTGGGTTTGTAACTGTTGACATCAATGCAGGTGGGAATGACGGCTGTGTTCTCGTTGAACCTTCTTGCAAAAGAATCAAGATAGGCATTGCCCACGATAACCCGTGAAGCCATTTTTATGGTTGCCGGATACTTTCGTTTTCTCCCCCGCGAGAGAAAAACGGCATCGTCAAACTCGAGAACGTATCCTCCCTTTAAAACCTTTATGAGCAATTCGAACACGGGGGGAAAGCAGGGAAAAAACTCCCTCTCAATCGCCACGACATCCGCCCCCCAAATGCGAAAAATTCCGGCGAGACGCCGGAAAAAGGCTTTTGCTCCTTCGTATCCCTTCCTGAGCAAGTTGCCGATTCCTTCTCTTTGCTCGGCATCGAGATACGAGTCAGAGAATGCGTGGAGAATGGCAAAATCGTGGCCATTCTGACGAAAATATTTTTCGTACTGATAAGCCCGGTACCTGCTCGCAGGACCCTTTACACCGGTTATGGAAAAGTAGATTATCTTCAAAACTCAACATTTATAATCGAAAGATAGAGGGAAAAATTAACCATATCGGGGCTTATTTTATCAGAGCCTATCGATTTTACAATCAATCAGAAAACAGCAAAATTTAGGCCCCGCCATCGTTCCCAGCCGAGGGCCGAAAAATATGCAACGGTACCCGTTTAATGGTAAACTGCCAACAATCTTGTTGGAAGAGATCAAAGGCGATGTGCGGAATAGCCGGTCTACAGGGAAAAATCGACATCGACATCAATGCCTGCCTGACCTCTCTTCTCCACCGCGGCCCCGATGCCAGGGGAACCTTCAAGGACAGTGACACGTTTTTTGCACATACCCGGCTTTCCATACTCGACCTGTCAGAAGCCGGAAACCAGCCCATGTCGAACGAAGACGAAACCATCTGGATCGTCTTCAACGGCGAGATCTACAACGCCCCCGACCTGAGGAGGGAATTGAAAGGAGCGGGGCACACGTTCAAGAGCAGATCGGATACTGAAGTGCTCATCCACCTTTTCGAGGAGGAACGGGAGAAGATGGTCTCGCGGTTGCGGGGTATGTTTGCCTTTTCCATTTACGACAAAAACAGGGGTGAAATTTTCCTTGCACGTGACCCCCTCGGCATCAAACCTCTCGTTTATTCGCAGCTCTCTGCTGGCTTTCTGTTCGCCTCGGAGATCAAAACACTCTTGACGGCGGTACAGTTTCCCCGGGAATTAGACCGGGAAGCACTGATGTTCTATTTCCACTTCAACTACATCCCGGCGCCCTGGACCATCTGGAAACATGCTCGCAAGGTAAAACCGGGACACTATCTCATCGTGCAGGATGGGAAAATCAAGGAGGAGCGGCCTTACTTTACCCTTGACCACAAGCCTGCTCCCGAAAGTTTCGAAGAAGCCGTCTCGTTGCTCGATACGGCTTTCAAAGACTCGGTGAGATATCATCTGCTCTCCGATGTCCCCGTCGGATCATTCCTTTCAGGGGGGGTGGACTCTTCACTCGTCGCAACACTGGCACAGCACTATTCCCGTGGGCCACTTCAGACCTTCACCGTCACCTATCCCGAATTCCCCTACCTCGATGAATCTGCCTATGCCAGGAAAATAGCCAAAAATATCGGCTCCCACCACACGGAGATCCCCGTCAGGGCAAAAGACATCCGTGAAGCAATCACCGAGATCTGTGACCATCTCGATGAGCCATTCGGCGACCCCGCACTGATACCTACCGCGGTGCTCAGCAAGCTGACGCGGAAGCACGTCAAGGTGGCGCTATCGGGAGACGGGGGAGACGAGTTGTTTGCGGGCTATACGAAATACCAGGCCCTTAAAGCAGGGCTTGCACTCAAAAACCTCCAGCCAATATTCAAAGTCCTGCGTTTCCTGCCCTTCAAGGAGAGCAGGGCTCGCTTTCTGGGCGATAAAATTCGGCAGGTGAGAAAATTTGCCGGCACCCTGGAAAGAGATACCACTCGCTTCCTCATAAACCTGATGAGTGTTTTTCCCCCGGGAGAAATCGAGAAGCTCTACTCACATAGTTTTGCCGGCACTCCCGCGGTTAGCCTCATAGAGGAGATACTCGGAGATTACCCGGCCCTTTCCGAATCTGACATGAACAGGTATCTCTTTCTCGACATGCGCCTCGTGCTTCCAAACGACATGCTCTTCAAAATAGACACGGCAAGCATGAGATATTCCCTCGAGGTAAGGGTACCCTTCGTGGACAGGGAGGTTGTCGGACTCATCTCATCCTTCCCGGGTGACTGGAAGCTCAAAGGACTGCAACGAAAACACATTCTGAAAAAAATGGCACGGAAATACTTGCCACGGGAGATCCTGGAAAGGAAAAAAATGGGATTCAACGTCCCAATCGGTGAATGGTCCAGGGACGAATCGATGCCTCTGTTCAAAGAGGCATTCGAAAAGAGCCGTTTGACGGATATAGATTTTTTATCTTACGAATACGTAGACAGAATCTTCAAGGAGCACATGGAGGGGAGGAGGGATCGTTTTTTCGAGCTCTGGAATATTTTCGTGTTTCTCAACTGGTGGAGGAATTACCTGACCTGATAGGGTTGCGGGAAAGCGAAAACGAGGCACGGCACGATAAAACGTATCTACGGAAAGGTAACGAAGTATTTCTGATATTCCTTTGGAAAATCCATCAGCAGGGAACTCTTCTTCTTCCTGACATATCGATAGATCTGTAAAAGGTGCGAGATTACGAGTTTGTTGAGCAGTTTCACGAATGGCCTTTCGCTCTGGACGACATTCTGGAAAAAAAGGACTTTAAAACGGTGCGGCCAGAATTTGCTCCCCTTCATATAGCGGTCCTGCAAAAGCGAATAATCCCTGAGATGGAGGGCCTCTTTCAGATTCGCATTCGAGAGCTGCCTGGGGTGAACCCTGAAGGAGCAGAGAATTTCCGGAACCGCCTTTATCTCGTACTTCTGGGAAACCCTGACGTAAAACTCCAGGTCGACGAGCTGGGCATACCGATCGTCGAACAACCCTACCCTGTCGAACACTTCCCTCCGTATCAAAAGCGCTGTTGGCTCTCCGATAATGTTGACCATCCCCGGGAAGACGAGTGATGCAAGTCTTCCCCTGCTCAACCTATCACTTTTTCCGAAAATCTCATCCTGGTAGACGATTGTCGGCAGATAGGTATCCATCACTTTATCCCTGTCTTCCCTCTGAAACAGGATATTCCTCCTGCAGAAGGAGAAACCCACGTCCTCTTCCCCTTCGATAGCCCGGTATAGCTTCTCGAGACATCCCGGAAAGAGGCGGTCATCACCGAACAGAGGTTTCACATACTCCCCCCGGGAGAGCGTTATCGCTTTGTTCCAGTTTGCAGGGACTCCGAGGTTGCTATCGTTCCTGATGACTTGCACTTCCCCCCTGGACCTGTATGCAGATGCTCTCTCGTAGGTCGAGTCGGTGGAACAGTCATCGAGGATGAGTATCTCCTTGTTTGGGTAATCCTGTTCAAGCGCCGACTCAATGGCGCTCTCGATGTAGTCCTCCTGGTTGTATGTGGGAACAATTATAGAAATGAGCGGCAATGTCAATGGTCACCTCGATCTACGCCATCATACTTGACAGACATCACACTGTTCCATCCATCACGGTCCTGCCCCTGGAAATTTCTTCAAAGCTGTCCTCACATGCTTGGATGTTCGGTATCTCAAGCTGCGACAGACGCGCAGAAGGAGCAGGTCAAAAATCAGACACACGAGAAATGGTGATTTGCCCGCAAAAATCTCATTGAGACAGGCCCTGGGGTCTGCATCGAAAAAATCTCTCGTCAGCCTCACCTGAAATGACATCTCGATCGAATCGCGCATTGAACGAAAGAGATGAAACATGTATCTGGTCAATGATGGGGTTTTCACGCACCCCCCGTATCCATCCATCACTTCCCTGAAGATATTTTCCGCCTCACCTCTCATTCCGTTTGACAGGTAGCTTCTGGCAATGGCGACGCGCCCCTGGCAAAACTCGTAAAAAGACCCGACTATCCTGTAGAGAAATTCCACGTCGAGCCTGTCCTCTACCGACATGTTGTTCTGTTTCCACCGGTATTCACCCGTTACCCCCTCGATTTGATGAAAATTGAAGCATGCTGAAAATCTCAACCAGAGGTCCCAATCCATCAACTTTCCAAGGTCCTCGTTGAAAAACCCCGCCTTCATGAAGCAAGATTTCCTGTGAAGAATGTTGAGCGTTGATATGTAATTTGACTCACCCAGAGCGCCCCGGTGAAACGCTTCTGGCCTCTGTATAACATTTCTGTAGTGTTCGACAAAGGAGTCGCCTACCTTTTCTCCATAACACCACCAGGCATTCGCGTATACGCAGTCGAAGGAGGGGTTCTTCTCGATACAGTCGACCAGTTTCTCGATATGGTCCGGATAGTACACATCGTCATCATCCAGGTAGGCAATGTACCTGCCTCTTGCTCTGATGACTCCCTCATTGAGCGCACCCGAAAGGCCTCTGTTTTCATTTAGTTTATAGTATCTTATTTTCGAAGAGCTAAAGCTGTTGGTTATGTTTTCAACCTCATCTGTGCCGCCATCGTTCACCACGATCAACTCGAAATCCTCGTAGGTCTGATCCAAAACGCTCTGGATGCTCTGCCGTATCTCCTCCGTCCGGTTATAGGTGGGCATGATGACCGAAACGGCACAGGTCTCCTCAGGGAGGTGCTCTAGAAAGCGGGGGCTCCTGGCATCCAGCAGCAGTTCGGCCCGCTTCAGGATACCGGGCTGTTCCGGGTTCTCCCTGAGCGACTCTACAAGGCACATGAAGGCAAGGGATCTCTTCCCCCGCCTGAGGTATAGTTCCGCCAGATCGTTGAGGTACCGGTATCCGGGAGTCCGGTGCAGATACCCCAGTTTCAGATAGTCTGTTTGAAAATTTCCGGGGAATCCTTCACGTCTGTCGCATTCCTCCATGGCAATATGCGAAATCAGCTGATCAGTTGGGTTCGAAACAGCAAGCTGCAGCAGACCGGACATATCCAGAGACCCCTTCTCGATTTTCCCTCTTATATGCCGTTCTCTGATGTTCAAGGCCACCCGCCCCTGTTCGAAGAAGTTCTTCACCGAAATACCCGAGCGCTCGTTGAGCCTCCACCGGTGAAGTACCTCGGGATAATTTTCAACGGGACAGATATCGGATATTCTCAGCCACAAATCATAATCCTGGGCAAAGGTGAGGTTCTCGTCATAGAAACCGGTCTTCTCCAGAACTGATCTTCTCATGACAACGGAGCCATGGCAGAAAGCATTTCCCACGAGGAGCTTTTTTTTGATCATATCTCTCCCGATGGGAACATGTATCTCCCCTCCCTCGTTCCCCTCCTCGTCAATTTTCATGTATCTCGTCCCCAGGAGCCCTACCTCCGGATTATCCTCCAGGTAGCAAACCTGTTTCTCGAGTCTCTCGGCACTGGACACATCGTCGGCATCCATCCGAGCTACATACTCGCTCCGGGTCATCTCGATACCCCTGTTCAGTGACCGGGTGAGCCCGAGATTCTTCTCATTCTCCACGAGCCTGATTCTTCTGTCACCGTAGCCCTGCAGGATACTTCCCGTGCCGTCCGTTGAGCCATCGTTGACGATCAAGAACAAAAAGTCCTCAAAGGTCTGGTTCAGGATGCTCTCTACGGCCTCCCGCAAATACCGTTCCCCGTTGTAGACGGACATGAGTACGGTAACTTTTGGCTCACTCATCACATCACCACGCA
>JBFFNJ010000078.1:0-8946 GCA_041563215.1 Candidatus Deferrimicrobia bacterium
ATGAAAAACCGGAACAAAAGAGCCTAAGAAAGCAGCAAACGACTCGAACGGAGGAAGATCCGGTGTTTTAACTTTGGACTGTGAACGTTGAGCTCTGAACTTCTGAATTGAGGATTTTTTGTCCGGTGATGGAAATGATGTGATGGGAGAAGGAGAATGGAGACAAATGACATTTACCCGGTCATCCTGGCCGGCGGCGCCGGTACGCGCTTCTGGCCCCTTTCCCGGGAGCAGTGGCCAAAGCAGTTTATAAAGATTGGCGGGGAGAAAAGCCTGATCGGGCAGACCGTGGATCGCGCAAGGGAGCTGTCGGCTACGGGCACTGCGATCGTGGTGGCGGGTAAGGAACTCTCCGAGAAGATACGGCTCGAACTTTTGATCGAGCACCTCCACTTCGTCGTCGAGCCCGCTGCGAAGAACACGGCCCCCGCCATTGCCCTTGCGGCTCGGTTTATCCGTGACCGCTTCGGGGACGGCATCATGGTGGTTTTGCCCTCGGACCATGTGATCAAGGAGAACGATCTTTTCAGGGAGGCGATCGCGAAGGCCGTTGGCGCGGCGCGGGAGGGTTTTCTCGTTACCCTCGGGATAGCCCCCCGGAAGCCCGAGACGGGCTACGGCTACATACAGAGGGGGAGGGAAATCGGGGAGGGGGTCTACGCCGTCGACCGGTTTACGGAAAAGCCGGATAGAGACAGGGCCGAGCAGTTCGTGAAAGAGGGGAGCTACTACTGGAACAGCGGGATGTTCATCTGGCAGGCGGGTACGTTTCTCGATGAAGTGAAAAGACACCTTCCCGGCCTGCATGACGTCATCTCGGCCCACGGCCCGGGCGATGAGGGGCTGGCGGAAGCGTTTGCCGGGATCGAGCCGATTTCCGTCGATTACGGCGTCATGGAGAGGTCCGACAGGGTTGCCGTCGTGCCGTGCGATTTTTCATGGTCCGACGTGGGGTCCTGGTCTTCCCTCGACGAGGTGGAGGAGACCGATCAGGAAGGGAACGTGTCGTTTGGAAACGTCGTTGCTATAGAGTGCAAAGATTCTGTCTTCTACGCCGGATCTGACCTCGTTGCCGCTGTCGGTGTTAAGGACATGGTGGTCGTGGATACGGAGGACGCCACCCTGGTCATCCCGAAGGAGCGTGCCCAGGACGTAAGGAGGGTGGTGGATCTCTTGCGGGAGAAGGGGGCGAAGGAGCGCATAGAGCACCGGACGGTCTCCCGGCCCTGGGGAAGCTACACGGTCCTGCTCGAAGGCGAAGGCTACAAGATAAAGAAGATCGTGGTGCTCCCGGGAAAGCGCCTCTCCTATCAGATGCACTATCACAGGAGCGAACACTGGATCGTCGTGTCGGGCACCGCCAAGGTCACCCGCAACGATGAGGAGTACTTCGTCTATGCCAACGAGAGCACCTATATCCCGAAGCTTGCCAAGCACCGGTTGGAAAATCCCGGTCTGGTGCCCCTCAACATCATCGAGGTGCAGAACGGAGAGTACGTGGGGGAGGATGACATCGTCCGCTTCGGCGACGATTACGGAAGAGAGGAATAGACAGCGGTACACGCAAGACGGCAGCATGACCGACCGATTTTTCCCCTGAAAGTTTTTCCTTCACTTTTTTCGTCGAGTGTATTACCATTCAAACGGGGTTTTACTCGCCGAAAAAAGAATTTGCTTTTATCCGATCCGGGGTGAGCGGCAGGTTTCATCGGCCCATCACATTTGGAGCAAGGGGGGATGCTTTCTATGGAGTGGGTTCTCGTTGTTTTCTTTTCCTTCGTCTCGGCCGTGGTACTCATTCCTTCGGCAGCTATTCTGGGTAAAAGGTTAAGCATCGTCGACAGGCCGGGTGAAAAGAAGATTCACGAAAGAGCCGTACCCTGCACGGGAGGGTTTGCCTTCTTTGTCATCTTTCTTGTCTGCGCCCTGTTTCTGCTCTATTTCTGTTCCAGCACCCCCGGCGCTGCGGACACATCCTGCCTGGCCGGCACTGCCGCGGGGCTGATCGTCATAGCCCTTCTCGGGATGTACGACGACGTCCGCGGGGCGGACGCGAAGGTGAAGTTTTTCGTTCAGATCGTTGCCGCGTTGATCGCGATGAGGTTCGGCCTTGTCCTGGACAGGATCCTGATACCCTACGACGGGTCGGTATCAACGGGCATATTCGCATACCCCCTGACCCTGGTATGGGTCGTGGGGATCACGAACGCCTACAACCTGATAGACGGGCTCGACGGGCTCGCCAGCTGCATTGCAGCGGGAGTGGCCGCCGTCGTTTCGGCAATCGGATTTGCAAACGGGAACCTTCTCCCCGCGACCTTTGCGGCGGTCTTATCGGTCTCGTCCCTAACCTTTTACTTCTTCAACCGGTATCCCGCAAAGATCTTCCTCGGGGACACGGGAAGCCTGCTCCTGGGCTACCTCATAGCAGTCACGTCCATCACGTGCCTGCGGACGGCCGATGGGGCGGTCGCCTTTTTTCCGATGGTGCTGGTAAACGGCCTGGTGATCAGCGACACAACCCTGGTTTTTCTGCGGCGGCTGATGGCCGGCAGATCCCCGTTTTCCGGTGACCTGGACCATGTGCATCACCGGATGCTCCGGTATACCCGCTCCGTCAGGTCCTCCGTTCGCGTGCTCTTTGCCGTAACCATGCTCTTCGCGATCTGCGGCATCGCTCTCCTCTACGAGGAGGGGATCAAGGTGGTCACCTCGATGGTCGTGGCCATGGTCGGCCTCACCCTCTTTTTCTCCCGGGACGCAAGAGGCATACTGGCAGCGATCCTGAACCTTCCCACAGGGAAAGGGAAGGGGCGGGAAGAAAAACCCGAGTGAGCCGGAGGGCACGGGCCGGTTCGCCGTGTGTTCTTTGCGGCCTTGCCCCGATCGCGAAAGGGCCGGTTTTTTCCGATCATTTTTTTGCCCGATCCTTCCGATAATCATGAAGGGAAAGGGAGTATGGGGTCTTACCGGGCCCGAATCAAAGAATTGGCGGGGCGGCAAAACCCCGTATAATATCGTATGATCAGGAAGAGAGAAAAATATCTCTATCTCTTCGTCCTCTGGGTGGTGGGTACGTTCATCGTCATGTCGATCCCGAGAATGCCTCTTCTATCGGGTATTGCCCACTACGACAAGGCTGGCCACTTTATCATCTACGGCGTGTCGGGCCTGCTCTTCTCCTGCTACCTGCGGGAGGGAAACCTGCGGAGGGAGATGATTTTCATCTACACGGTCCTGGTGATCAGCCTCATCGGGGGAATCGATGAGATGCACCAGAGGTGGGTCGCCTGGAGGGTGCCGTCCCTTTTCGACTTTATGGCCGATATTTCGGGAGGGATTTTCGGTTCGGCCCTCGTTATCGTGGCAGACAGACTCAAGTTCTTCACTCCCACGGTTAATAATGAATAGCTATTCATTTTATCTTGAAATATCCCCCGAAATGGTTTATCATTTTCCGCGGTGTTAAGCCCCACAGTGCAGGGCAATGAAGCGATGGAGGTGCATCGTGCGTATACTGGTGCCGGTAAAGCAGGTCCCCAACCCAGATGAGCGGGTGAAGGTAAAAAAGGACGGGTCGGGAATCGACCTCGAAGGGGTGAAGATGGTGCTCAATCCCTTTTGCGAGATCGCCGTCGAGGAGGCGCTGAGAATCAAGGAAAAAATGGGCGGCGAGGTGGTCGTCGTTACCGTGGCCGGCAGAGACGCCGAACTCCAGGTCAGGACGGCGCTCGCTATGGGGGCTGACCGGGCAATCCTTGCAGAGGTGCCCGATGAGATCGATTGCGCTTTCGTGTCCTCTGCCCTCGCAAAAATCTACGAGATGGAATCTTTCGACCTCGTCATCATGGGGAAGCAGGCCGTCGACGACGATTCCAATCAGGTGGGGCAGATCCTCGCGGCGAAACTTGGTCTCCCTCAGGCCACCTTCGTATCGAAAATCGCCTTTTCCGAGGACGGGAAGAAGGCGCAGACGACGCGGGAGGTAGATGGGGGCCTCGAGACCATAGAGGTGGAGCTGCCCGCCATAGTGACCACCGACCTTCGGTTGAACGAGCCCCGGTACGCATCCCTTCCGGGAATCATGAAGGCCAAGAAGAAGGAGATGAAGGTCCTGTCCATGGCGGATCTCGGCTTGATTCCCGACCTGAAGGTGCGGGTGGTCAAGCTCGAGCCCCCTGCGGAAAGGGCGGGGGGGAAAAAGGTGGAGAGCGTCGAGGAGCTCGTGGACAAACTGGCCAACGAAGCAAAAGTTCTATGAGCATATGGTAATGCGGAATGCGGAATGAAAACAGCTTGGAGTTCAGAGTTTACCGCGGAGATGGGGCGGGAAAATTTATTTTGAGGAGAGTTCTCACATGTCAGACATACTGGTAATAGCCGAGCACCAGGGCGGGGCGCTCAGGAAGACAACCCTTTCGACCATAACCGCCGCGCATCAGCTTGCCGGGATGGTGGGAGGGAACGTGGAGGCCCTCGTTATGGGTGGCCCCGGTGCGGAAAAAATAGCCGGGGAGGTGGGACGGTATGGCGTGTCGAAGGTAAGTCTCGTGATCGGGGACGTGTTTGCGGACTACCTCGCAGAGGTGAGCGCGCCGGTGGTTGCCGGGCTCATCAGGGAGAGGGGCTTCGGGTACGCCCTGGCACCGGCCTCCACCTTCGGAAAGGACCTGATGCCGCGCGTTGCGGGCCTCCTGGATGCCCCGATGGCCTCGGATATCGAGGCGCTGCTTCCGGGGGAGGAGGGCCTTATGATAAAGCGGCCCATGTATGCGGGAAACGCCGTTGCAACGGTCGTGCTCTCCGGAGAGCCGAAGCTCATAACGGTCCGGCAGACGGCCTTCGATGCGGCCCCGGTGCAGGGATCGGCCCCCGTAGAAACGCTGGATGTCTCCGTTGACAGGGATTCCCTCAGGACCGCTTTTCTGTCCATGGAGGCCACGGAGTCCGAGCGTCCCGAGCTGACGGAAGCGCGCGTTGTCGTGTCGGGTGGACGGGGGGTGAAATCGGCCGAGAACTTCAAACTCATAGAGGAACTGGCAGACCTTCTGGATGCTGCTATCGGGACATCCCGCGCGGCAGTCGACGCCGGGTGGGCGCCGAATGACTGGCAGGTGGGGCAGACGGGAAAGATCGTGGCCCCGGAACTCTACATCGCCGTGGGTATTTCCGGTGCCATCCAGCACCTGGCGGGCATGAAGGATTCCCGGGTAATCGTGGCGATCAACAAGGATGAGGAGGCGCCCATATTCCAGATGGCAGATTACGGTCTCGTGGCCGACCTCTTCAAGGCCGTCCCCGAGCTGATCGAGGAGCTTCGGAAGCTGAAAGCTGAAGGATAAGAGGACAGGCCGTTTAAAAAACTTCCGGGTAAAAGGGGAGGCGGTTTCCGCGGCCGCGCTCCGTTCCGGCCTGAAACGGGGCAGGGGCTCCGAATCCCGCCGGCCAGGCCGCTAGCACATCCATCTGAGGGCGTAAAGTAAGGAATTTGGTTAAAAAATAAAGTCACTTGTGGTATTCTTACGGGGAAAATTTTCGATGAGCAAGAGGGGAGGCCCCTTTGGAGACCTTACAGTATCTTCCACGGTTCTGGAAACGGGGGACCGATTTTCTCGGCGTCAGGTACGGGATACTCTGCGGGGCGATGACCTGGGTGAGCGAATCCAACCTCGTATCCGCCGTTTCGAATGCGGGGGGTTTCGGTGTCCTCGCGGGGGGCAACATGCCGCCGGAACTCCTGGCAGACGAGATAGACAAGACGAGGAAAAAAACGGATTACCCTTTTGGCGTCAATTTGATAACGATTGCCCCCAACTTTCAGAAGCACATCGAGGTCGTCCTGGACATGGATGTGGAATATGTCTTTTTCGCGGGCGCTATTCCATCGGGGACCGACATCAGGCGGATCAAGGAGGCGGGGAGGAAGATGGTCTGTTTCGCCCCCATCCTTTCCCTTGCCAAGAGACTCCTGAGGCAGGGTATCGACGCCCTCATCATCGAAGGCCACGAGGCGGGAGGCCACATCGGTCCCGTCTCGACTTCCGTGCTGGCACAGGAGTTCCTCCCCCACCTGGAGGATGTGCCCGTTTTCGTTGCAGGTGGCATCGGAACGGGTGAGATGATCGCCTCCTACCTCTTCATGGGGGCATCGGGTGCCCAGCTCGGGACGAGATTCGTCGCTGCCCGGGAATGCATCGCCCATCCCAGGTTCAAGGAGGCGTTCATCAAGGCGTCTGCCAGGGATGCCATCCCGACGGTGCAGTTCGACCCGTCCCTCCCGGTTATCCCCGTCAGGGCCATCGTCAACAAGGGAACGCAGGAATTCAACGATCTTCAGTTCAAGCTGCTGAAGGAGATCAAGAGCGGCAAGATAAACAGGGAAGAGGCACAGTGGAAGCTGGAGGAGTTCTGGGTAGGTGCGCTGAGAAGGGCCGTTCACGATGGTGACGTGGAAACGGGATCCCTCATGGCGGGCCAGTCTGTGGCATTCGTGAAAAAGGAGCAGACGGTTCAGGAGATCATCAACGAACTTCTCGAGGGGGCGGAGAAGGAGCTGCGGGAAATGATCGTGCGGTGAGTGGGAATAGGGGGAAAATGGATACGGAACTTCCCCGTGAGAAACCTATTTTCCGCGATGCCCTGAGCCGGCTCGATTTGGCCTCGTCTCATATCGAAATATCCTCAGAAATCGTCGAACGACTCAAACATCCCAAGAGAACCATCATGGTATCGATCCCCGTGAGAATGGACGACGGATCCCTGCAGGTGTTCAGGGGGTAACGGATCCAGTACGACGACTCGCGGGGGCTACGGGACACGATTGCTTCAAAGGGGACCTACGAATTTTTCAGGCAGACCGGGCTCTAGTCCATCTCAGTAGTAGGCGACCGAAAGGTCCGTTATGAGCAGCTCGTCGCCGCGACTGACGTTTACGTTTTCCGCCTCGAAGAGAAACCCGTCCCTTTTGCCTGCTTTACCGGAAGGGGCGGGCTCGTTCACCAGCAGGTTGTTGTCCACGAATACCCTGAGATTTCCGTTTCTTTTCTCTATCGCGAATAAGTGTGTCTGCCCCGTTTCCACCCGGTACGCGGTGATCCTGTTGCCTTTCCACGCGATATCCTCTTTCCAGGAGAGCCGCTCAGGCGTATCCCTGTCTGCACCGATGTAAAAGTTCATGCTCGGTGCGCCCTGTGGCTTGTAGACCGTGTACTCGATCGAAAAATCGCGGGAGAGGTCGAGGGTCTTGGCCAGGCGAACATCGCTCAGGCATCTGAGCCACTTGCTGTTGGAAAACTCGGCCACCTCGATCTGCCCCGATTTTACCGTGAGCGAGCGCGGTATGTCCCCGATGTCGTAGGAAGAGAAGTTTTCGAAAAACACCTCCTCCCTTCCCGGGATGAAGCGCGACCCGCTGATGACGCCGGGGGCAGGGGAAGGACCCTTCGCGGCCACCTCCTGCCTGCCTGCGCCCGCCGGGTATTGCGGCCGGTACGCGGAGACGTCCTCGCCCCTGCTGTCGTAGCGGTAGTAATCCGGGGGGACGAGCTTTGCGATCTCATCGATCGCGTTCTCGAGCATTACCCGGACGGCCTTTTCCATGGGGGTGTTCTTGTAGGTGGAAAAACCTGCTCCGAGCGCCACCGTTCCCGCGATGAATCCGCCGATCCCACCCACCTTGTACCGGGAGGCCAGTCCCTCGACGGTGGTGGCGTTGATGATCCGGCCGGTTCTCACGTCCACGAGGCGGATGTCGGCGGCAATGTAGGCCTCGTCCTTCTTCACCGCCACCCCGCCGAGCAGGGGAACGTTGAAGGGCACGACCACACCCCCCGCCCGGGTGCCCGAGGCCTTCGGTTCAAATGCGGTGATCGCCCCCATTACGAGCACGTCGGCACCCTCCATCAAGCCTTTCCGGGGGGCCTTGCTCTTGTCCACGTATCCGCTTTCGCCCAGATCGAGTTCCCTCTGGACCTCGCTCAAGCCCTCGCCGCGCTCCAGGACGACGAAGCGCCCGCTTTTGAAGAGGGCCGTGCTCAGCATGTCGGAAAGCCCGAAGCCGATATCGCCCCCGCACTTCTCCGCTTTGCAGTCGAAGCGGGGAACGCCGATCCGGGCTTTTGGCCCCTCGTAGGTGATGGCTTCCCGGACCGTCGGCCCTCCCGTGTCGACCGTCGTCTGGATCTGGGGGCCGCAGGCGTATGTGAGGGCAAGGGTCAGCCCGATAGAAGCTATCTTGAGAAACTGATGGAATTGTCTCTCCATGACTCCTCCTCGGCAGCGTTTCATTCTATAGTTAAATGCTTGCACAGGGGCGGTTAGGCGTCAAGATGGAGAATTTCACCCACTCCGACGGCTTTTTTCCTCTTTTCCTTTTTCCTCTTTTTCAGCGACGGCTATTGTGTTAAAAAGGTTACGTCTCTGTTTCTCAATTACCCAAGGGAAGGGGTCTGAAAAATGAGTCGTGCACTGAACAGGGGTTTCAAGGCGCCGGAAATCTCGGGTGAGGTGAGGGCGATGATCGAGGAGTACTGCAGGGCCGCACGGGGCGATATCCTCAGAATGACGACGCTTGCCGGCTCGGGGCATCCCGGCGGCTCCATGTCTTCGATAGAGATGTTCATGACCCTTCTGTTTCTGGCAAACGTTATACCCGAGAGCCCCTTCGACGAGGACCGGGACAGGATCGTGGTGAGCCACGGCCACACATCCCCCGGCGTCTACGCTGCCCTCGGGAGGCTCGGCTTCTTCCCCCTGGACTATGCGATAGCCTTCTTCAGAAAGACGGGCACCCCATTCGAAGGGCACATAGAGAGGAACCTCCCCGGTATAGAGTGGTCGACGGGAAATCTCGGACAGGGCCTGTCTGCGGGCTGTGCATTTGCCCTGGCGGCGAAGCTCTTCAAGCGGGAGAACCACGTGTTCGTCGTGATGGGGGATGGCGAGCAG
>JBFFNJ010000079.1:0-8895 GCA_041563215.1 Candidatus Deferrimicrobia bacterium
GTCGAAGTTGAGAAAGGTAACCTTGCCGGTGTTTTTTGCTCTCCTGATCTCTCCTTCGAGGGTGACGTACCTCCCCACGTGGTTCCCCGCCTCCTTGTAACCGATCAAAGGCTTGCCGTCATCTTTCTTCTGCGTCATTTCTTCCCGGAGGGGCATGTATCCATCGGTTTCAAGCGCCGTCTTTACGAGAGATGGCGGGTACTGCCTCGCATACCTCCTGATTCTCTCGATTTCGCCCGCCAGCTCCGCTTCCTTCAGCCAGGGTTTTGCCAAACCCTCATACGCGACGATGAAGGTTCTCGAGGGGCCGGGGTAGACACGGGTGCCTTCAAAGTGAGCAGAGGAGTAATCGGCCACGTGTGGTGAGAGATCTCGGAAGAGTCCTTTCCGCTCCATTTCTGCTTCCCCTTGAAGTTCCAGGAACCTCTTTTTCTCCCTGAAGGGAAAGTAGGTGATCGTCAGGGCAAGCCCCTTTTTGAGGAGCAATTCGTTCACCATCTCCCCCTTTTCGGTAAAGACGTAACACAGCCATCTCCCGTACCGGTCCTCCCTTTCCATGTCGAAGGTAAGGTCGACGTCCTTTTCCGAAATCAAATCCGCCACCAGTTTCTTGGCTTCCATCGCCATGAACTCATCGGGCGCGCCATTTTTCCCCAACTCCGGGCAGTCGATACCGATGAGCCGAACCACCTTTTTCTCCCCCGAAGCCGAAACGACAATCGTATCCCCGTCCCTGACGGTAAGGACTCTTGCAGAAAGGGATTCATTGCCCGTTGCAGTGTTTGCACCCATGAAGATGGCAAGGGTGAGGGCAAGGAAAATGCGTGGTATGGTGACGTGTCCTGCTATAGATTGCGGTGGTTTCATTCCTTATTGTGCTTCAGATGGTGTTATGTTCAACTCGGCGCTTATCTCGATGGTTGATTTTTCCCTCTGCTCACTCAAAAATGCCCTGAGTGCAGCATTCTTTTTCTGTTCGAGCATGATGTCTGCGATTTGCCTTATTTCTTCCTCGAAATTTTCCGAGGAGATTTCCTTTTCCCCCGCGAACTCGAATACATATATGTTCTTACCTGACGTAAGCGGTTTTCCGGCAATCCGGTCAGTTTTCCCCAGGGAGAGCACACTCTCCAATGAATCTCCTAAAATCCCTATTCCCGGGATTCCCGGGGATGAGATGGGTGAGAAGAAGGGAGTATTCTTCAGGGGGAATGGATATTTAGCGGCGGCTTTTTTCAGTTCACCTTCTTTTTTCGCCGTCGCAATGATCTCCTCCGCAACGTCGAGGGCTTTTTGATATTTCTTCTTTTTCATGATGATTTCTTTTACCTCTTTCTCCGTCTCCTCGAGCGGTTTTATCGTTGAGGCTTTCTTTTCCACCACTCTGAAAACAATATGGTCGTTACCTGATTTTTGCACCTCTCCTGTTTCACCCGTATTGAGAAGGTATGAAGAGGAAATGACGTTTTTCAGCATTGGCTCCGCCTCGTCGTGAGATAAAAGCCCGCTCTCTTTCACCTCTATCCCGTAGTTTCTCATGACTTCCTTGAACATCTCTCCCTTTGCGATCCTTCCTTTTGCCTCGTAAGCCCGGATGATCGCAATGTCAAGGCTCTTGTCCCTTTTCAAGTCGCTGGTAACTTTTTCCCTTACCTCTTCGATCGGATAGGGATCCGATCTTTTGATCTCCGCCACCTTGAATATTTTCACTGCCGATCCCGTGTCTATCGGTTCCGTAACGGTGTCCACCGGCAGCGAGAAGAGCGTGTCAACCGCACCCCGGGGAAGGTCTTCTTTTTCATACCAGGCGGATTTTTCACCCTTTTCCGCCTGCTTTCCTTTCGAGTACTTTTGCATGCCATCGTTGAAGGTTATCTTTCCGGATACTATTTCCTCCCTGATTATTCCTGCACTTTCGAGATTTTCATTCCTCTCCTTGCTGTTTGTATAGGGAAGGGATATTTCATGAAAACGTCTCCTCTCCGGGGCGAGATAGCGGTCCGGGTTTGCCTCGTAGTACGTTTTTATCTCGGCATCCGTCACGGCGATGTTTTTGATGAAGTCTTCCGGCCTGAAAACGGCGTATTCGACGGTGACCCTGGCCGGGACCCGGAATGATTCCTTGTTTTCGGCATAGTAAGCGGTGACCTCCGCCGCCGAAGGGGGCTCTACGGTCATTGCAGCCGGATCTACCGAGAGGTAGTTGAGCCTTATCTCCCTTTTGAGGGAAGCGTACCTGTCCTGTATCTCCCTTTCCGATATCTTTACCGTGCCGGATATGAAGCCCTGAAGCTTCTTCAGTTTGAGATCGAGGCTCATTTGCCCTTCAAAATCTTTTGGCGTGATGCCGTTGGTCCGGAGAATGCTGAGGTATCTTTCCCTGTCGAACTGTCCGTTCTGAAGAAATGCGGGGGTCTGGGAAATTGCGGCCTGCACCTCCGAGGGGGTAACTACGATGTTGAGTTTTTCCGCGGCTTCTCGAAACAACTCCCTGTTTATCAGGTTTTCAAGAGCCTCACGTTTCAGGGTATCCGGGTCGATGCTTTGCGTGTCCAGGAGGTTGCCGTAAACTTCGCGGTATACCTGCTCGAGATTCTGGTATTCGTCGTAAAACTGTTTCAGCGATATGATCCTGTCGTTTACGGTTGCGGCCATATCGGCTTTCGAAACGTCTCCTCCCCTTCCCCAAACCAGGAAGATGGTGCCGATGAATGCTGCAACCACGAGCCACAGAACCCCTTTGATCATCCAACTCTGGGCGTTCTTTCTGAAGGTTCGAAGCATGAAGTCCTCCGATGAATGTTGTTGCTTACGTCTTTCAAAAGAATATAAATATAAAATAATATCAGCCAAATTACAAGTTGAGGGCCGAGCCAAGTCGGGTCGGTGGCTGCCCGGTCTGCCACGGCAGGATCCCGGTTAGAGGAGGAGAGAGGGAAAAGCATCGAAGGCTTTCCTAACTTGTTGAATTTATGTTATCTCACTGTTAATATTACCTATAAAATAGACGATAATCACTGCGTGCAGTGATGGAGGAATTGCATGTTTCTTAATAGATTGTTCGGTTTTTTTTCCAATGATCTCGCCATAGACCTCGGGACGGCAAATACCCTGGTTTTCATGAAGGGAAGGGGTATAGTATGTTCCGAGCCGTCCGTTGTGGCCGTCTATAGGGACAACCGGGGGGCGAAGAAGGTCCTTTCCGTAGGGACAGAGGCCAAACGCATGCTCGGAAGGACTCCCGGCAATATCATTGCCATAAGGCCCATGAAGGACGGGGTCATCGCTGACTTTGAAGTTACCGAGGCCATGCTCAGGTACTTCATCAGGACTGCTCACAACAGGCGTGCCCTCGTTCGGCCGAGAAGCATCATATGTGTCCCCTTTGGCTGCACGGAGGTGGAAAAAAGGGCGGTGAAGGAGTCTGCCGAATCTGCAGGGGCAAGGGAAGTGTATATGATAGAGGAACCCCTTGCTGCCGCAATAGGCTCGGGCCTTCCCATCACGGAGCCTTCAGGCAATATGATAGTAGACATCGGGGGAGGGACCTGCGAGGTGGCCGTTATATCTCTCGGGGGAATCGTGAGAAGTCAATCTGTAAGGGTGGCGGGAGACAAGATGGATGAGGCGATTCTCCAGTACATCAAACGGAAGTACAATCTGATGATCGGGGAGCCTACCGCTGAGTTGATCAAAGTTACCATCGGCAATGCCTATCCATCGGGTGAGGTTGAAACCATGGAGGTGAAGGGACTTGATCTCGTAACGGGGGTACCGAAATCTCTCGAAATTAATTCGGAGGAAATAAGAGAGGCCCTTTCCGAACCTGTGCGGGTCATCGTAGATGCCGTTAAATCTGTTTTCGAGGAAACCCCGCCTGAGCTTGCGGCAGATATCTTCGACCGAGGAATCGTGCTCGCCGGCGGAGGCGCACTTCTGAAGAATCTCGATATTCTGCTCAGAGAGGAAACCGGTCTTCCGGTGATGGTTGCTGATGACCCATTATCGGCAGTCGTTTTAGGATCTGGCAAGGTGCTCGACGAGATAGAACTCCTCAAGAGGATCACCTATTACGATTAACTCACCGGAAGTATGGAATGAGGAAATTTGTAAAGAAGAATTTGAGGGTTTTCGTTTCAATTCTTCTCATCGTTATCGCCCTCCAGTTCTCGGTGAGGGCAAAGACACCCTTTACTCCCTACCGCCAGATAATGTGGGCGGTATCTACCGTCACTTTTTTTGCAGCCGACACGTTTACCAAGTCAGTGAGCGGCCTTAGCCGTTTCATGGAGGACTATTTCTTTCTCGTCAATGTGGCCAGGGAAAACAAGGAGCTGAAGGATGAAGTGGGAAAGTTGCGGGAGCAGGCGGGCAGGGTGGAGGAGCTAAAGAGCGAGAACGAGCGGCTGCGGGTCATGCTTAGACAAAAGAGTAAGATCCAGGATGAGGGCGTCGTTGCCAGGGTCATCTCGTATGACCTCACCCCCTGGTCGAGCGGTTTCTTTGTCGACCTGGGGAAGAGGGACGGGATTGAACCGGGTATGGCGGCAATCCTTCCTGAAGGGGTTGCGGGCCGCGTATATCGGGTGTTTCCCACCTCTTCTCTGGTCATTTCGATCAAAGACCACCGGTTTGCCATAGATGTGAGAATCCAGAGAACGAGGCTTCGGTGTATATTGAAGGGAACGGGGACGGGGTGCCAACTCAAATACGTAAGGACCACGGATGATCTGAAGGAAGGGGACGTGCTTATCACCACGGGCTTTGAAGGCTATTTCCCCACGGGAGTCCAGGCAGGAATCGTTTCCAAAACGAGGGAGGAAAAGGGAAGTATTTTCAGGAGAGTGGACGTTGTCCCCTACGTGGACCTGCGGAAACTCGAGACGGTGTACATCGTCAAGGGCACGAGCAGCCCCTCCGGCGGCGGTGCGGTAAGATGAAAAAAAAAATCTATCCATTCATCGTTCCCCTCGGCATAGCATTTTTTGGCCTCCTGCTGAACATTCTCGCCTGCAACCGAATTTTTCCGAAATATCTGATTGTCGACTTTCCGCTCCTGATAACCGCCTACTTTGCCTTTTTCGACAACAGCGAAGTATCGATCCTGCCGGTGATAATCCTTGCAACGTTCCGCGACATCATGTCAGGCGGGAACATGGGGAGCTTCTTTTTCGCAACTCTTTCCTTCTTTTTCTTCGCCCGCTACTTTTACCGAAAGCTTTACGTTGAGAATGAGCTGTTCCTCCTGATGGCCGTCTTTGCCCTCATGACTCTTGAGTCGATCTCAGTCCTGGTGATAAATTATGCCACCTACGACTTCGTTCCGAACCTGCTCTATCCCTTGACAGAAATGATACGGATCTCGATAAATTCCCTGCTCGCCGTGCCGATCTTTTATGCCCTCATGAGGCGAACGGGGCTCAGGGCGTATGAAATATGATACAGCGTATTCGTCAATTTGAAAGAGACCCTGAGGTAAACAGAAGGCTGCGCGTTTTCTACGTTGCCGCCATAGTGATTTTTTTTCTCCTCACCCTTCGCCTCTATTACCTTCAGGTAATAAAATACAGACACTTTTACAGTCTCTCCGAGGAAAACCGGGTCAGGTTGAGGCCCGTCAGGGCGCCGCGCGGCCTGATTCTCGACAGGAACGGGGAGATTCTAGCCGATTCGAAACCGGCTTTTCAGCTCGTGTGCACCCCCTATGATGTGGTCGACCTGGAAGGGGAACTCCGGTTTCTCCTGGAGATAGTGGACATGGATTTGAAAGAGGTGGCTGAGAAGATTCAACAGGCCAAAAAAGATAATCCATTCGGGAGCATCAACATCGCGACGGACCTCACCTACGAACAGGTATCGGCAATCGAAACCAACCTGGAGCAGGTCCCAGGCTTTTCCATATCCTACGAGGCACGGAGAAATTATCCCCTCGGTTTCCTCGTGGCCCACGCCCTCGGATATGTTGGAGAGTCGAGCATTGACGACCTGAAGAACTTTAAGGATTTCGGGGTGATATTTGGAGATTATGTGGGGAAGACGGGCGTCGAGCGGATGATGGAAGGGGTGCTCCACGGCAGGGATGGTGTTCGCCGGCTGGAGGTGGATGCGCTCGGGAGAGAGAAAAAAGAGCTGGATTTTAAAAATCCCGATCAGGGCGGAATTCTCTATCTCAATCTGGACATCGAAATGCAGCGGGAGGCAGCCAGGCTTCTTGAAGGGGACGCAGGGGCCATATTTGCCATGAATCCCAAAACCGGGGAGGTTTATGTCCTCTATTCTTCGCCTTCTTACGATCCCAATCTTTTCGCGCGGGGAATCCGCGTAAAAGAGTGGAACGCCCTGCTCAATGATAGGAAAAAGCCTCTTCAGAACAGAGTGATACAGGGGCTCTATGCCCCGGGCTCAACCATAAAACCGATCATTGCCCTCTTTTCCCTCCAGGAGGGGTTCGTAAGCACCGAGACTGAGTTTTACTGTCCGGGAGAGTTTAAGGTTGCAAATTCGAAATTTCGATGCTGGAAGAGGGGGGGGCACGGCGATGTCAACATGTGGAAGGCTATTGTCGAGTCCTGTGATATTTACTTTTACAATCTGGGATTGACTTCGGGGATAAACAATATCAGCAGATGGTCGATACTTTTCGGACTCAATGAGGGGACAGGGATTGATTTGCCCGCAGAGAAAAAAGGGATAGTTCCCTCCCGGGCGCTCAAACGGGAGCGGTTTGGACAGAGGTGGTTTCACGGGGATACGGTGGTGGCTTCCATCGGCCAGGGATACTTTGCAATCACCCCCCAGGAACTGGCTGTTGCCTATTCGGCGCTCGTAAACGGCGGAAAACTCGTGAAACCGATGCTGGTCAGGAAAGGAATAACCCACGAGGGAGATGAGAGGATCCATGAGGTTTCCGTTCGCCGGGAATTGTTGGTGGACCAGGAAAAATTAACCTTGATCAAGAAAGCCCTCCAGGCGGTGGTAGAAGATAGAAAAGGGACGGGGAGAAGGGCCGACGTGCTCGACATGGGAATCGGGGGAAAGACGGGGACGGCCCAGGTTGTTTCCCTTCCGGAGAAAGGTATCCCTGAGGAGGAAGTGGCATACTACAAAAAAGATCACGCATGGTTTGTCGGCTTTGCGCCGGCCGACGATCCGGAAATTTGCGTGGCCGTTATCGTCGAGCATGGCGGGAGCGGCGGGGAGGTCGCTGCCCCCCTGTTTCGCGCTATGGTGAGGAGATATTTTTCTTTGAAGGAGGCGGGGTGAGAAAGATCATATCGGGGAAAAGAGAGGTCATCCTCCCGTTTCTGGCATTCATCATATCCTGCGTGGGAATCGTCAACGCGCACAGCTCAACCTATTACTATGCCCATCCGGGCATCCAGATATACCTCAAACAGGCTATCTGGCTCGTTGCAGGGTTGATCGTCATGATCGCCGTTGCGTCGATGAAGGAGAATGTTTTCGAGGAGTCATCCTACGTCCTCTACGCCTTCTTCGTTGTTTCTCTCATATTTGTGCTGGTATTCGGAAAGGCCTTTGGTGGGTCGAAAAGATGGTTGAGCCTGGGTCCCCTCAATATTCAGCCCTCGGAGGTGGGGAAGATTTTCTTCGTTCTTGCCGTGTCGAGATTCTTTTCCGACCGTTTTACGGTCAGCGGCATGGAGTTGAGGGATCTTGCGGTACCTTTCCTGATGACCCTCGTACCCTTTGTTCTGATCGCCTATCAACCCGATCTCGGAACGGCGGGTCTCTATTTTTTGATCTTCATCGGTGTTGCTGTCGTTGCCCGTTTGAGCATAAAGAGCATGGTGAAACTCGGTGTTTCCGGCCTGATAACGGTTCCGCTTCTCTGGATGATGATGAAAGGTTACCAGAAGGAAAGGGTGGTCAGCTTCATGAGCCCGGAGAAAGACCCTTTCGGGACGGGGTACCACATAATACAGTCGAAAATCGCCATCGGTTCGGGTGGATTCTGGGGAAAGGGATTTTTGAACGGGACTCAGGGGCAGCTGCGCTTCCTTCCCGAGCAGCACACCGACTTCGCCTTTTCCGTCCTCGCAGAAGAATGGGGGTTCGTTATCTGCCTGGTGATGATCCTCCTCTTTTTGTTCTTCATTCTCCGGCTCTTCTATCTTTCAATGCAGGTGCAGGACCGCTACTCCTCCTTCGTGATTTCCGGAATTGGGATCTATTTCATGGTGCAGGTTTTTATCAACTTTGCCATGGTAATGGGATTGTTTCCCGTCGTCGGAGTCCCGCTTCCATTCGTGAGTTACGGCGGGTCGTCGATGATAGCGAACATGCTTGCCGTCGGTGTCGTCATAAACCAGTCCAGGACGCGGTTTATTCTTTGACCTCTTTTCCTTCCGCCGTGACCAGCCCGATGAGCTCTTCGATCTTCTCATCCATACCGGTTTGAAAGCCATACAGTGTGCCCGCAACCCGGCTCTGCCTGTTCAAGCCTATCAGAGCGGGTACCCTTTTCAGTTTGAGTGTTTTCGTCACACTCGCAGCATCACCGTAATAATACGCCGGATCCTCCCTCTCCCGGATAGGTTCAGGGATGAAAGCGGCTTCCCCTTCGGGGGAATAAACCATGCGGTTCGTTCCCGATTCGTCGAGAACCTTCCTGTCGATGAGTTCGAGGGTTATTATGGACACGTCCCTGCTGCCGCCTGACGCTGCTTTTTCGAGGATCCTGTCCAGATCCTTGCAGACGGGGCACCAGCTGCTCCTGACGTAGAGGATTACCGGAGATCCCGTGAAATCTCTTAGAAAGAGGGGTTCTCCTGAATGGATGTAACCGAGGGGGGATGGGCTGTTTACCACTGTGGAGGACCCGCGGGTGAGCGGGTCTGGCGCGCATCCGAGTACCAGGAAGGTAAGTATGAGACA